>NZ_JAKTNT010000013.1 GCF_022760925.1 Thermus hydrothermalis
AAGGACATTGAGGCCTTCTGCCGCCAACACCTGGCCGCTTACAAGGTGCCCCGTATCATTGTCTTCCGGGAAAGCCTCCCCAAGTCCAGCGTGGGGAAGATCCTGAGGCGGGAGCTCAGGGAGGAGTTCGCCAAAAGGCAAGGCTAACCCCGGGCCCGCGCCACCGCCTCCCTAAAGGCGGCCACCGCCTTATCCACCTCCTCGAGGGTGGTGGTGCGGCCCAGGGAAAAGCGCAGGGAGGCCTTGGCCTCCTTGGGGGAGCGGCCCAGGGCCAGGAGGACGTGGGAGGGCTCGAGGCTTCCCGCCGAGCAGGCGGAGCCCGAGGAAACCGCTACCCCGAGGAGGTCCATGGCGAGGAGCAAGGCCTCCCCGTCCGCCCCCTTCACGGTGACGTTCGTCAGGTGGGGCAGGCGGGCCGTGGGGTGGCCATTCCGCTCCACCCCGGGCACGGCGAGGAGGCCGGCCTCGAGGCGGTCCCTTAGGGCGGCGAGGCGCGGGGCTTCCTCGGGCAGGAGCCTAAAAGCCTTCTCCAAGGCCACCGCCATGCCCCAGGCCAGGACCGGGCTCGGCGTCCCCCCCCGCCTCCCCCCCTCCTGGCTTCCCGGCACCAAGGGGACGAGGTCCACCCCCTGGCGCACCAGAAGCGCCCCCACCCCCTTGGGCCCGTAAAACTTGTGGGCGCTTAGGGAAACCAGATCCGCCCCCACCTCGTCGGCCCGGAAGGGGATGTGGCCCACCGCCTGCACGGCGTCCGTGTGGAAGAGAACCCCCTGGGCGTGGGCCACCTGGGCGATCTCCCGGATGGGGTAAAGGGTCCCCACCTCGTTGTTGGCGGCCATGACGCTCACCAGGATGGTCTCGGGCCTAAGAGCCTCCGCCACCTGCTCGGGGTAGACGAGGCCAAAGCGGTCGGGCTTTAGGCGGGTTACGGCGAAGCCCAGGCGCTCCAGAAGCCTTAGGGCCCCGAGGACCGCCGAGTGCTCCACCTCGGTGCTCACCACGTGCCCCCGCCCCTTGGCCAAGGCCACCCCCAAAAGGGCCAGGGCGTCCGCTTCCGAGCCTCCGCTGGTGAAGACCACCTCCCGGGGCCTCACCCCCAGGAGGGAGGCCACCTTCTCCCGTGCCCCCTCCAAGACCCGCCGGGCCTCCTGGCCGTAGCGGTGGATGCTGGAGGGGTTGCCAAAGGCCTCCTCCACCTCCCGCATGGCCTCCCGCACCTCGGGGTCCAGGGGGGTGGTGGCGGCGTGGTCCAGGTAGATCCCGCGCACCTCCTTAGGCTACCCGGTGGGCTCCAGTTGGATCAGGCGCCTCGCCTCTATGAGCTTCCGCTCCTCAATGAGGTCCTTCAGGGTGGTCCCCCCCAGGACCTGGCGCATGGCCAGGTCCACCCGCTTCCAAAGGAGCTCCGTGGAGCACTGCCCCACCTTGGCGCAACTCTCTGGGTCCTCAATGCAGGAAACGGGGGCCAGGCTTCCCTCCAGGGCCTCCACCACCTCCAAGGCGGTGACCCGCTCCGGGGGGCGGGCCAGGCGGTACCCCCCCTTGGCCCCCCGCACGGAGCGGATGAAGCCCGCACGGCGGAGCTGGGCGGCGATCTGCTCCAGGTAGTGCTGGCTGATGCCCTGGGCCTCGGCCACCTCCTTGAGGGGCACCGCCTCGGGGGCGCGGAGGCCGATCTCCACCAGGGCCCTCAGGCCATACTGGGCCTTCGTGGACACCCACATGCCCTCAGTATACCCCTATTTGCCGTGCGGAAATAGCGCTTTTGTGAAGGCGAGGGCAAAGAGGGCCGCCTGGGCCAGGACCACGCTGGCCCCGCTCGGCCAGTCCAGGAGGAAGGAGAGGAAAAGCCCCAGGAGGGTGGAAAGGACGGCGAAGAGAAGGGAAAGGAGGGTCATGCGGGCGAAGGTGGAGGCCAGAAGCCTGGCCGCCGCCCCGGGGATGACCAAGAAGGCCGCCACCAAAAGCGCCCCCACCACCTTCACCGCCAGGACCAGGCTCACGGCGATGAAGCCGGAAAGGAGGTAGTCGTGGAAGACCACGGGCAGGCGGTCCGCCAGGGCAAGCTCCCGGTCCAAGGTGGCGTAGGCCAGGGCCCCCCAAAGGGGCAGGAGGAAAAGCCCCAAGAGGCCGAGAAGCCCCAAGGCCCAAAGGTCCTCCCGCCCCACCGCCAAAAGGGAGCCGAAGAGGTAGCCCATGGCGTCCCCCACGTACCCTTTGGCCTTGGCCAGGAAGACCGCCCCTAGGGCCACGGAAAGGGCGAAGAAGACGCCGATGGCGGTGTCCTCGGAAAGCTCGGTGCGCTCCCTGACGAAGGTGATGGCCATGGCCACCCCGAAGGTGAAGGGGAGGGCGAACCACAAGGGCTCCCCCCGCAGGAAAAGCCCCAAGGCCACCCCGGCGAAGGCGGCGTGGGCCAGGCCGTCCCCCAGGAAGGAAAGCCGCCTTTGCACCACGAAGGGGGAAAGGAGCCCAGCGAGAAGGCTCACCAAAAGCCCCGCCAAGAGGGCTCGCTGGAAAAAGGGGTAGGCCAAGGCCTCAAGCACCGCTTCCTCCCCAATAGAGGCCGTGGGCGTGGCCCAGGTGGCCGAAGGCCTGGCGCAGGCACTCCTCGCTCAGGGCCCGTTCGGGCGGACCGAAGCCCACCACCCTGCGGTTCAGCACCAGGACGTGGCTGGCGTGGTGGGCCGCCTCCCAGTCGTGGGTGACCATGAGCACCGTGGCCCCGCTTTCCTGCTGGTAGGCCTCGAGGTAGCGGTACAGGTCCACCTCCCCCGCCCGGTCCACCCCCGTGGCGGGCTCGTCCAGGAGGAGAAGCCTGGGCCTACGGACGAAGGCCCGGGCCAGGTAGACCCGCTGGAGTTGCCCGCCGGAAAGCCTTCCCAAGGGCCTTTCCGCTAGGCCTTCCGCCCCCACCCGCTCCAGGGCGCGAAGGGCCTCCGCCCGCACGCTAGGGCTCAAGCGGAAGGGCCAGCGCCCAAGAAGCCCCGTGGCCACCAGCTCCACCGCCAAAGCGGGAAAGGTGCGGTCAAAGGCCTTGATCTGGGGCACGTAGCCAAACCAGCGGGGATCGGCCTCGGCTAGGGAGCGGCCCAGGACCCGCACCCGCCCCCGGAAGGGCACGAGGCCCAAAAGGGCCTTTAGGAGCGTGCTCTTCCCCGCCCCGTTGGGGCCCACGATGGCCACAAAGGCCCCTTCCGGCACCTTAAGGGAAACCCCCTCTAGGGCCCAGAACTCCCCCAGGCGCACGGAAAGGTCCTCCACCTCCAGGGCCCACACGCCCTTAACGATACTGAGTTTTCACTATTTGGTCAAGGGCTACATGAAGCGCTTGCGCCTCTTGTAGGCCTTCACCTCCTTGAAGCTCTTCCGCCCGCCCCCCTTGGCCACCCCCAGGTAGAACTCCTGCACGTCCGGGTTTTCCAAGAGGTAGTCCCGATCCCCCTCCAAGACGATCCGCCCCGTTTCCATGATGTAGCCGTAGTGGGCGATGGAAAGGGCCATGCGGGCGTTTTGCTCCACCACGAGGACCGTCACCCCCTCCTCGGCGTTCACCCGGGCCACGATGTCAAAGATCTCCCGCACCAAAAGGGGCGCAAGCCCCAAGGAGGGCTCGTCCAAGAGGAGAAGCCTGGGCTTCGCCAGAAGGGCGCGCCCGATGGCGATCATCTGCTGCTCGCCCCCGGAGCAGTAGCCGGCCAAGCGGTGGCGGAGATCGGCGAGGCGGGGGAAGTAGTGGTAGATGCGTTCCAGCTCCTCCTTTAGCCGTGCGCCCTTCCGGGTTAGGGTCCCCACCCTTAGGTTCTCCTCCACCGTGAGGTGCTTGAAGACCCGGCGCCCCTCCAGGACCTGGACGATGCCAAGCCGCACGATCTCCTCCGGGGGAAGGCCGTGGATGGGTTTCCCCTGGTAGAGGATCTCCCCCCGCACCACCTCCCCGTCCTCCGGGATGAGAAGGCCGGAGATGGCCCGGAGGGTGGTGGTCTTCCCCGCCCCGTTGGGGCCTAGGAGGGCGGTGATCCTGCCCTCCGGCACCTTCAGGGAAACCCCCCTTAGCACCTGGATGATGTCGTGGTAGACCACCTCAATGTTGTTGACCAGAAGGAGGATGGGGCCGAGGTCCTCTGGACGCGTGGGGTTCAGGCTCATGGCAGGAAAAGGGGCCCGGGGACATCCCGGGCCCAAAGGGCTATTTGCCGTAGTGCACCTTGCGGAAGAGGGCCGAGGTGAAGGGTTCGGTGATGGGCACGAAGCGCCCGCCCTTGACCTCGAGGATGCGCAACCCCTCCGCCCCCGTGCGCTCGCTCCTGGTGAAGTCCACTTCAATGCCCTGCTTGGTGGACACGGCAAGCCCCGGCTTGAAGGCGTTGGGCCCGTTCATGCCCACGATGGCCTGGTAGACCGTCTCGTTGGTGATGCGCTTGAAGCGCTCCTGGGCCCGCTTCATGGCCTCAATGGCGATGGCCGCCGCCAGCATCCCCGCGGTGTAGTTGTGGTTCTCCACGTAGCCCGCCGGCCGGCCGAAGCGGGCCACCAGGTCCTTTTGCAAGCGGATGCCCGGGGTGTCGTCCTGGACGGTGAAGTAGGGGCTCGCCCAGAGGAAGCCCTCCGCCGCCTCCCCCGCCAGGGCGATGAGGTCCACCCCGCCCGTGTACACCGCCCCCAGGTGGCGCATCTTGCCGGAAAGGCCAAGCCTCCGGGTGTCCTTCAGGATGTTGGCCACCGGCCCCGCCACGTTCTGGTGGACCACGAACTCCACCCCCGCCCCCTCAAAGCGCCGGAGGAGGGCGGTGTTGTCCAGGTTGCCCGCCCCCACCTCCTGCACGTCCACGATCTGGAGGCCAAGCTGCTGCGCCGCCTTCCGGGCGTCCTCCACGGGGGCCCGGCCGAAGGGGGAGGGGTGAACCACCAGGGCCACCTTGGCCCCCCGCTTCAGCTTGGCCACGTACTCCAGGAGGGCCACCACTTGCTCGGAGTAGGTGGAAACCGGGATGAAGTAGTAATCCCCGTTGGGCGGGTCAATCAGGCCCACGTGGTTGGAAGCGGGCAGGGTGGGGATCTTGAGCTCCTGGATGAGGGCTTTCATCTGGAGCATGGCCCCCGTGCTGTAGCCCAGATAGATGGGGATTTTAAAGCGGTCCACCGCCTCCTCAAAGAGGCGTTGCGTGGTGGCGTTATCGTACCGGTCGTCCCGCACCACGCAGTTCAGCACCACCCCCGGGATGGCCCGAGCCATGTGCCGGCAGTAGTCCTCTATACCCGCCCCATAGGGGGCCCCCGTCTCCGAGGTGGGGCCGGTGATGGCCCCCGACCAGAAGAGGGTCACCTGCTGTTGGCCAAAGGCCAGGCCCAACGCCGCCAAAACCGCCGCCAAACCCTTGCGCATACTTCCCTCCTAGTACTTGAACGGCCACGTGCGGAGGTAGCTCCGCACGATGCGCCACCAGTTGTAAAGCCCCCTGGGCTCAAACATGAGGAAGAGGACGATGATGAGCCCAAAGGCCAAGGGCCTCAAGGCGCTCGCCACGTCCACCCCCGCCACGCTGAAGCCCAGGGCCTTGATGAGGTTGGAAAGGGCCTCCATGTTCACGTCCAGAAGCACCAGGAAAAGGGGCCCAAGGAAGCTTCCCACCAAGGTGCCCAACCCCCCCACGATGGCCATGGCCAGGTACTTCACCGAGTGGGCGAAGACGTAGTCCTCAATGACCACCGCCCGGGAAAGGTAGGCGTAAAGCACCCCCGCCACCCCGGCGTAAAAGGCCCCTAGGGCGAAGGCAAAGAGCTTGGTGCGCCCCGGGTCCATGCCCATGGCGTCCGCCGCCCGGTCGTTGTCCCGCACGGCGATGAGGGCGCGGCCGTACTTGGTGCGCAGGAGGTTGCGGAAAAAGAGGGCGAGGAGGACGAGGGTGGCCAAGGATGCGTAGTACCAGAAGTGGAAATGGTTGCGAAACCCCGCCTCATACCCGAGGAAGCTCGCCCGGGGCATATCCATGGCCCCCCCTTGCTTCAGGAGGGGCAGGTGACCCACGGTCCACTCAAAGATCACCTGGAAGGCCAAGGTGGCCAGGGCCAGGTAAAGGTGCTTCACCCTAAGGCTTGGAATCCCCACCAAAAGGCCGAAGAAGGCGGCCACAAGCCCCCCGAGGGGGATGAGGAGCCAGAAGGGAAGCCCCTGGGGGGCGAGGAGGGCGGCGGTGTAGGCCCCCACCCCCATGAAGGCCGCCTGACCGATGTTGATGAGCCCCGCATACCCCGTGGTGATGTTGAGGCCTAGGACAGCGATGCTATAGACCAGGATCAGGTCCAGGATGAAGACCTGGGTCCGGGGAAGGAACTGGGGCAAAAGGAGGAGAAAGCCCAGGAAAAGGAGGAGGGAAAGGAGCTCCCGGTGGGTGGCGAAGATGCTTGCGTCCTGGGAATACGAGGTGCGGTAGTTTCCCGTCTGCGCCCAAGGGTTTCTCATACGCGCTCAATCTCCTCCGTGCCGAAAAGCCCGTGGGGCTTGAACCAAAGGACGAGGAGCAAGACCAGGAAGGGGAAGACGTCCCGGGTGCCCCCGCCGGGGACATAGGGGTCCAAAAAGCCCGCCGCCAGGTTCTCCAAAACGCCGATGAGGATGCCCGCCACCACCGCCCCCGGGATGGAGTCCAGCCCCCCCAGGATCACCACGGGGAAGACCCGAAGGCCGATGTGCACCAGGCTGTCCAGGTTGAGGCCGGAGAGGGTGCCCACCATCACCCCGCCCGCCGCCGCCGCCAGGCCCGCCGCCGCCCAGGCCAGGGCGAAGACCTTGGCCACAGATACCCCGAGGCTCATGGCCGCCATCTGGTCGTCGGCCACGCTCCGCATGGCCACCCCCAGGGTGGAGCGCTGGAAGAAGCAGGTGAAAAGGAGCAAGAAGGCCAGGGTGAGGAAAAGGGCGAGGAGCTGGGCGTAGGAGACCTGGGCCCCCAGAACCCGCACCCCGCCTTCGGGGAGGAAGGGGGGGTAGCCGTAGCTCCCCGCCCCGTAGGGGGTGAGGTGCAAAAGCCCATCCAGGAAGAAGGCCAGGCCAATGGTGGCCATGATGACGGAGATGATGGGTTGCCCCACCAAACGCTTCAGGAAAAGCCTTTCCAGGAGGTAGCCCACCAAGGCCGTGAACCCTAGCGCCAGGGCAAAGGCCAAGGCCACGGGGAGCTTCAGGCCCACCAGGAAGAAGTGGGCGGCAAAGGCCCCGATGGCGATGAGTTCCCCTTGGGCGAAGTTCACCACCCGGCTCGCCTTGTAGATGAGCACAAACCCCAGGGCCACGAGGGCGTAGATGAGGCCTAGGACCACGCCCGAGATGAAAAGCTCCAACACGAAGCTCACGCCGCCACCACCCCCTCGAGGTCCAACACGGGCACCCGGGCCTGCACCCGCTGGACGGTGCCGTCCTGGTACCGGTACTCCGCCTCCACCTCCACCGCCTTGGCCCCCGAGTACAAGGCCTCCACCAAGGGGGCGTACTTCTTGGCGATGAGGCCCCGGCGCACCTTGCCCGTGCGGGTGAGCTCCTCGTCGTCGGCGTCCAAAAGCTTGTAGAGGAGCACGAAGCGGCGGATCCTTAGCTCCTCAGGCAGTTCCGCATTCACCCGCTCCACCTCCTTGCGGATAAGCTCCGCCACCTCCGGCTTCAGGGAGAGGTCCAGGTAGGTGGTGTAGGCGAGCCCCCGGTCCTCCGCCCACTTGCCCACCGTCTGGGGGTCCACGTTGATAAAGGCCGCCAGGAAGGGCTTGCGGTCGCCAAACACCACCGCCTCCTTGATGTAGGGGGAGAACTTCAACTTGTTCTCCACGAACTGGGGACTGAAGACCGTGCCCCTTGCCGTGCGCATCACGTCCGAAAGCCGGTCAATCACCACCAGGTGGCCCTCCTCCGTGAGGTAGCCGGCATCCCCGGTGTGGAGCCAGCCGTCCCGGAAGGTTTCCGCCGTGGCCTCGGGCCTTTCCCAGTAGCCGGCGCACACCGCATCCGAGCGCAAGAGGATCTCCCCCTCCTCGCTAATCCGCACCTCCGTGCCGGGAATGGGGAGGCCCACGGTATCGTGGCGCACATCCCCGTCCCGGTGGACGAAGGCGATGCCGATGATCTCCGTCTGGCCGTAGATCTGCTTGAGGTTTACGCCGATGGCGTGGAAGAACCGGAACACATCGGGCCCCAGGGCCGCTCCTCCCGTGTAGGCGCGCCGGAGGCGCAGGAAGCCCAGTTGGTCCCGCAGAGGCCGGAAAAGCACCCGGTCGGCAAAGGCGTAAGCAAGGCGCAGGGGAAGGGGCATAGGCCTCCCCCGCATGCGGTACTCCGCCGCCCGGTAGCCCAGGCGGAGGAGTTTCTCATACACAAAGCGGTTTAGGGCAGGGCTTTCGGAAATGCGCACCCAGATGCTGCTCTGGATCCCCTCCCAAACCCTTGGGGGGCTGAACATCACGTGGGGGCCGATCTCCTTAAGGTCCTGCAAGGCGGTTTCCACCGCCTCGGGGAAGTTGACGGCAAACCCTCCGGTAAGGGCCATGGCCACAGACATCATCTGCTCCCCGATCCAGGCAAGGGGCAGAAAGGAAAGGTAGTCGTCCGTGGGCCAAAGGGGGTCCACCTCCTGCAGGGCCACCCCCATGTGGATCAGGTTCCGGTGGCGGAGCATAGCCGCCTTGGGGCGGCCCGTGGTGCCGGAGGTGGAGGAGAGGTGGCAGACCTCCTCGGGGCTTGCGGAAAGGAGAAGCTTCTCCACCGCCTCAGGGTGGCGCTTGCGGTGCTCCCGCCCCCGCTCCAAAAGCTCCGCAAAGGAGAGGAGCCAAGGGTCCCGGTAGCCCCGCATCCCCTTGGGGTCCTCGTAGATGACGTGGCGCACGTGGGGGATCTCGTTCCGGATCTCGTAGAGCTTGTCCACCTGCTCCTGGTCCTCGGCGAGGACCACGCTGGCCCCCGTGTAGCTGAGCATGTAGGCGATCTCCGCGGGCAGGGAGCTTTGGTATACCCCCACGCTAATCCCCCGCACCGCCTGGGTGCCGAGCTCGGCGTAGAGCCACTCGGGGATGTTGTCGGCGATGATGGCAAGGCGCTCCCCCGGGGAAAACCCCATGGCCAAAAGCCCGTGGCCGAAGAGGAGGACCTTCTCATAGTACTCGGCGTAGGTGACCTCGTTCCAGATGCCGTAGTCCTTCTCCCGGAGGGCCACCCGGTCCCCCTCTTCCAGGGCGCGAAACCTCAGGAGCTGGGGCAGGGTGTAGCGCTTCATCTCGTGGGAGGGCCGGATCGCCTTCACGCCTCCACCCCCAGGTAGGCCTCCTGCACCCTGGGGTTTTGGGCCACCTCCGCCGGGGCCCCTTGGGCGATGACCTGGCCGAAGTCCAGCACGTAGACCCGGTCGGAGATGTCCATGACCACCCCGAGGTCGTGCTCAATGAGGATCACCGTGGTGCCTTGGGCCCGGATCTCCAGGATGAAGCGCACCATGTCCTCCTTTTCCTCCAGGGTCATCCCCGCCATGGGCTCGTCCAGGAGGAGGAGCTTGGGGGAAAGGGCCAAAGCCCGGGCCACCTCCACCCGCTTCCGCACCCCATAGGGGAGGTTGCCCACCAAGGCCTTGCGGTAGGGCTCCAGTTCCATAAAGTCAATGACCTCCTCCACCCACCTCCGGTTCCTCACCTCCTCCGCCAGGGCCCGGCCGTAAAAGAACCCCGCCTGGAGGAGGCCGTAGCGGAGGTGGGTGTGCCGGGCCAGCATGAGGTTTTCCAGGACGGTGAGGCCCGAGAAGAGCTCAATGTTCTGGAAAGCCCGGGCGATGCCCTTGCGGGTGATTTCGTGGGGGGACGCCCGGGTGATGTCCTGGCCCTCAAAGAGGATGCGCCCTCGCTGGGGGTGGTAGAAGCCGGAGATGACGTTCAAAAGGCTCGTCTTCCCCGCCCCGTTGGGTCCGATGATGGAGACGAGCTCCCCCTTCTCCACCTCTAGGGAAACGGCGGAGAGGGCGGCCACGCCGCCAAAGGTTAGGGTGACGCTCTCCACGAGTAGCTGGGCCACGGGTTCCTCCCTAACGACCGTTTGCCGGGAAGTATAAGGGAGAGGGCTCGGGAATGTCAACGTTATACCGCTTG
Organism: Thermus hydrothermalis; assembly: GCF_022760925.1. Lineage (NCBI taxonomy): Bacteria > Thermotogati > Deinococcota > Deinococci > Thermales > Thermaceae > Thermus > Thermus hydrothermalis. The sequence goes on from NZ_JAKTNT010000013.1 coordinate 10,117, forward strand.
GGTGTAAAAAACCGTTAGACTGGGTACAGGGCTTTCTGTGCTACACTCTTTAGGGTATCGGGGCACTGGCCCCAGGGAGGGAAATGGATGAAAAGGACCTGGCAGCCCAACCGGAGGAAGCGGGCCAAGACCCACGGCTTCCGGGCCCGCATGAAGACCCCAGGCGGCAGGAAGGTGCTGAAGCGCAGGCGGCAGAAGGGCCGCTGGCGCCTCACGCCCAAGGTGAACGCCTAAAGAACCCGCCCCCCGCCCCGGGGGGCAAGCTCGTTTCCCTCAAAGGGGACCGGGCCTTCCAAAGGCTCCGCAAGGGCAGGGCCGGGCGGGGGCGGTACGTGAGCGTGAAGTGGCTCCCCGCCCCCGAGCTCCGGGTGGGCATCGTGGTGTCCAAGAAGGTGGGAAAGGCGGTGGTGCGCAACAAGGTGAAAAGGCGCCTACGGGAGATCCTCCGCCGCCTCCACCTGCCCAAGGCCCACCTCCTGGTGGTGGCGAGCCCCGAGGCCCGGGAGGCCAGCTACGCCGAGCTCTTCCAGGACCTGGCGCGCGCCCTGAAGAAGAGCGGGCTGATACAATAGGCGGCGTGCGCAGGCTCCTCGTACTCCTGGTCAAGGCGTACCGCCGCTACCTCTCTCCCCTTAAGCCCAAGACCTGCCGGTTCCACCCCACCTGTTCCGCCTACGCCCTCGAGGCCCTGGAGCGGCACGGGGCCCTTTGGGGTAGCTACTTGGCGGCGCGGCGGATCCTAAGGTGCCACCCCCTGCACCCCGGGGGGCTAGACCCCGTGCCCCTTGTCTTCCCCCCCAGGAAGGAGGGGGCCCGATGAGAAAACTCCTCGCCCTTTTCCTCCTCCTCTCCCCCGTGTGGGCCCTGGAGGCCGCCTTCAAGGACGTGGACGTGAACGGGGACGGCACCCCCGAGAAAGTGGCCGTGACCAACCTCATGGACCTGGCCTTTGACCAAAAGGGCCAGATCGTGGGCTGGTACGTGAAGACCTACAAGGGCACGGCCATCGGCGACTACACCCGGGCCCCCAACCTGGCGGACGGGGCCCCCGTGGTGGCCCCTGAGGGCTTCACCCCGAAAAAGGCGGAGTTTTTGGTGGAGGATGGCCGCCTCCTCGCCCGCTTCCAAGGCCCCGAAGGCACCCTCACCTACCGCTTGGCCAAGGGGCAGTACACCCTCGAGGCGGAAGCGGACTTCCCCCTCACCCTAAGGCTCAAGGCCCAAGGCCAGCCCAAGGTCCTCCCGGAAGGGACCAAGGAGCCCACCCCAAGCGGGGAAGGCCTCCTCCGCTACCTGGCCTGGCAGACCCGCCCCAAGGCGGGCTACGCCCTGGTGGCCTTCGCCGAGGGTCCCCTAACCGGCAAGCTGGTGGGCAAGGAAGGGGAGGTGCGGCTAGAGCCCGGGAAGGCCCTCAAGCTCTACGGCGGCCAGAACGAGCTGGTGCGCTACCACGTGGAGGGGCTCCTTTCCCTCCCTGGGCTCTTTAGCCCCAACATCTGGGGCCAGCTCTCCTTAGGCCTCCTTTGGCTCATGGAAACGGCCTTCCGCTACACGGGAAGCTGGGGCCTCGCCATCCTCTTCCTCACCCTGGTGGTGCGCCTCCTTCTTTGGCCCTTAATGCACCAGCAATTCAAGAGCATGGCGGAGATCCAGCGCCTCCAGCCCCTCATCCAGAAGATCAACGAGAAGTACAAGGACGACCCCAACAAGCGGGCGGAGGCCACCATGAAGCTCTACCAGGAGCACAAGGTAAACCCCGCCGCCGGCTGCCTGCCCCTTTTCATCCAGATGCCCATCCTCTTCATCCTCTGGAAGGTCATCGCCAACTACGAGTTCGGCCAGGGCCTCCTCTGGATCCCCGACCTGGCCCTGCCCGACCCCTTCTACGTCCTCCCCGCCCTCTACGTGGCCACCACCTTCCTCTCCACCTGGCTTTCCGCCCACGGCAACAAGGACCTGATCCGCCAAAGCCTCTTCATGAACCTGATCTTCATCTTCCTGGTCCTCCAGTTCCCTTCGGGGGTCACCCTCTACTGGGTGCTCTCCAACCTCATCGGCCTCGTACAGCAGTGGCTCATCAACCGGAGCCTCAAGCCGGTGGCGGCGTAAACTTGAGGCATGGACGAGAAGAAAAAGAGCATTGACGACCTCCTCTCCGACCTGGGCGTCCTGGAGGAGGCCCCGGTGGAGGTGGAGCTTAAGGAAACGGGCAAGGAACCCCGCCCCCAAGGGCCCAAGGAGGTGTTGGAAACCTTCCTGGTGGGCCTCCTCCTCCGCCTGGACCCGGCGCACTACGTGGAGATCCGCCAAGAGGGCAACCTCCTCAAGGCGGAGGTCAAGGGCGGGGACCTGGGCCGTTTCATCGGCAAGGAGGGGCGCACCCTGAAGGCGGTGGAGTACCTGGCGGGCGTGGTCTTGGCCAAGCACTTCGGGAGAGCGTACCGGGTGGTCCTGGACGCCGCCGGCTACCGCAAGCGGCAGGAGGAGAAGATCCGCCGCATCGCCGAGGAGGCCGCCCTCACCGTGGCCATGACCGGGGAGCCCCTGCACCTCCCCCCCATGCGCCCCTCGGAGCGGCGCATCGTCCACATGCTCCTCAAGAACCACCCCCAGGTGACCACGGAAAGCCAAGGGGAGGGCGAGGAGCGGCACGTGGTGGTCTATCCCCGTGATCAAGCTCCTCCGAGCGCTCCAGGCGCGGCTTAGGGAAGCGGGCTTACCCGAGGGGGAGGCCTGGGACCTCCTGGCCCTGGCCGCGGGGCTTCCCCGGAAGGAGCTCCTCCTCAGGCTCCCGGAGCCCCCACCCCCGGGGGCCGAGGAGAGGGCTTGGGCCCTTCTGGAAAAGCGGCTTTCCCGCTACCCCCTGCAGTACCTCTTGGGGGAAGTGGAGTTCTTCGGCCTGCCCCTAAGGGTGGAGGAGGGCGTCCTCATCCCCCGGCCCGAAACGGAGGGCCTGGTGGCCCTGGCCCTCGCCCTTCCCCTTCCTCCCAAACCCAAAGTCCTGGACGTGGGCACGGGCACCGGGGCCATCGCCCTCGCCCTCAAGCGCCACCTCCCCGAGGCGGAGGTCCACGCCACGGAGGTGGACGAAAAGGCCCTCCGCCTGGCGCAGGAAAACGCCAAGCGGCTTGGCCTCTTGGTCCACTTCCTCCAGGCCCCCCTCACGGGCGGGCTTAGGGGACTGGACCTCCTCGTGGCCAACCCCCCCTACCTGCCGGAGCGCTACCGGGAGGAAGCCCCGCCTGAACTCCGCTACGAAAACCCCCTGGCCCTCTACGCCGGGGAAGAGGGGCTCGCCGTGGCCTGGCCCTTGGCCCTGGAGGCGGAAAGGGCCCTAAGGCCCGGTGGCTTTCTCCTTTTGGAACTGGCCCCGGAAAACGTCCACCGCCTGGCGGAAGCCCTGCGGGAAAGGGGCTGGGAAGCGGAGGTGCTACGGGACCTTGCGGGTCGGGACCGGTACCTCCGGGCCCGGCGGCCCCCCGAGGAGGCGGAAGGCTAGGAGGGGCCTTTCCGTGGTCCAAAGCTCCCTCTCCGCCACCACCCCCACCCGCACCACCCCTTGCCGCCCCTTCAGGAGGGCGAGGCCCCGGGCGAGCTCCTCCGGGGCGGGGAAGGTGGCGTATTCCGGGGGAAACCCCGCCTCCAAAAGGCGCTTCCTCGCCTCTTCTCCCAGGCGCTCTAGGACCTCTTGGTTTCGGGCCTGGGTGGAAAGGCGGAAGGTGGCGCTCGCCAGAACCTCCCCCTCGGCGAAGGCCCGCCTCTCCGGGTAGAAGCGCACCCGCACGAGCAGCCGGCCCTCCTGGTACCCCGCCCCCTCGAGGACCGCAAGCCCCGGGCCCACGGCCTCCCCCAGAAGCTCCGCCCCCTTAAAGCCCTGGAGAAGCGCCCGCCTCTCCGCCACCCTTTCCAACACCGCCCGGCCCTCCTCCGCCCCCAGGCGCACCTCCCCCAGGTAAAGCCCCTGGCTTAGCCGCACCAGGCTCTGGGCGAGTTGCCCCTTTTCCCTTTGCAGGACCTCCGCCTGGGTCAAAAGGCCAAGAAGGCGCTCCTCGGCTTGGCGGAGCTCCCGCCGGGTGCGCTCCAGGGTGGCCCTAAGCCCCTCCGCCTCTTGGGCCAGGCGGGCCCGCTCTTCCCTCGCCGCTTCCAGACGGGCCTGGGCTTTGGCGAGCTCCTCCTGGAGGCGGCGCCGCTCGGCCTCCAGGCCTTTCGCCGCCTCCTGCAGGGCTTTTAGGCGGGCCTCGAGGCCCTGGAGCTCCCGGCTCCTTTCCCCGAGCTCCTTGTTCTTCAGGGCGAGGAGGGCCAAGAGTTCTTCCCTTTCCGCCTTAAGCCGCTCCGTCTCCCCAAGGAGGGCCTGGCGCTCCTCACCGAGGGCCCTGACCTGGCGGGAGAGGGCCTCGGCCTCGGCCTCGAGGCGGCGCCTCACGGCCTCCGCGCCCGCCAAAGCCTCCGAAAGCTCCCGCCTCTCCCCCCTGAGGGCGTTGAGCTCGGCTAAGGCCCGGGCCGCCTCCGCCTCCATGGCGGACTTGGCCTGGAGAAGCGCATCCCGTTCGGCCCTCAGCGCATCCCGCTCCCTGCGGATGGCCGTGGCCTCCAGGATCACCTCCCGGGCCTCCCGGAAGACCAGGAGGAAGGCGAGGTAGCTAAAAAGGGCAATCCCCACCCCCGTGAAGACGGCGATGAGGGTGGCGGTCTGCCGGGGACGCAGGCCAAAGAGGCGGTAGTGGCGCTTTCCCGCCCACTTGGCCACCCTGTCCCCCAGGTAGGCCACCAAGGCGGCGAGGCAAAGGATGAGGAGGAGAAGCGCCCAGAAGGTCATCTAGAGCTCGTAGTCCTCGCCCAGGTAGTGCCGCCTTACCCCTTGGTCCTGGGCGAAGGTATCCGGGTCCCCGTGGAAGAGGACCTGGCCGTCGTACATGAGGTAGACCCGGTCCGTGATGGCCAGGGTTTCCCGCACCGCATGGTCGGTGATGAAAACCCCCACCCCCCGCCTTTCCCGGAGCTCGGCGATCACCTTCTGGATCTCCCGCACGTTCTTGGGGTCCACCCCGGTAAAGGGCTCGTCCAGAAGGATAAAATCCGGGTCCGTGCAGAGGGCCCGGGCGATCTCCAGCCGCCTCCTCTCCCCCCCGGAAAGGGCGTAGGCCAGGCGGTCTTTTAGGTGGTAGATGGCGAGCTCTTCCAAAAGGGCCTTGGCCTTCTCTAGGCGTTCCCCTTTGGAAAGGGGCTGGAACTCCAGGATGGCGAGGAGGTTTTCCAACACGGTCATCCGCCGGAAGGCGCTGGGCTCCTGGGGCAGGTAGCCGAGGCCGAGCCGGGCCCTTTTGTACATGGGTAGGCGGCTCACCTCTTGCCCCTTCAGGTAGATGCGCCCCGCCGTGGGCCGGATGAACCCCACCACCATGTAAAAGGTGGTGGTCTTCCCCGCCCCGTTGGGGCCAAAGAGGGCCACGATCTCCCCCCGCCTGAGGTGGAGGTCCACGCCCTTGACCACCTCCTTGGGGCCGTAGCGTTTGCGCAAACCCTGGGCCAGAAGCTCCCCATCCATTACCCCCAAGCCTAAGGCCCGGCCTTTAAGCGCGGATGAGATAATGGGCGAGGTATGGTGGTGACCCGCATCGCTCCGAGCCCCACGGGGGACCCCCACGTGGGCACGGCCTACATCGCCCTCTTCAACTACGCCTGGGCCCGCAAAAACGGGGGGCGTTTCCTGGTGCGCATTGAGGACACGGACCGCGCCCGCTATGTGCCGGGCGCGGAGGAAAGGATCCTGGCCGCCCTGAAGTGGCTCGGTATCACCTACGACGAGGGTCCGGACATCGGTGGCCCCCACGGGCCCTACCGCCAGTCGGAAAGGCTTCCCCTCTACCGGCAGTACGCCGAGGAGCTCCTAAGGCGCGGCTTTGCCTACCGGGCCTTTGAAACCCCCGAGGAGCTTGAAAGGATCCGCAAGGAAAAAGGAGGCTACGACGGCCGGGCCCGGAACATTCCCCCGGAAGAGGCGGAGGAGCGGGCCCGGCGGGGCGAACCCCACGTGATCCGGCTCAAGGTCCCCCGCCCCGGGACCACGGAGGTCAAGGACGAGCTCCGGGGGGTGGTGGTCTACGACAACCAGGAGATCCCCGACGTGGTCCTCCTGAAGTCCGACGGCTACCCCACCTACCACCTGGCCAACGTGGTGGACGACCACCTCATGGGGGTCACGGACGTGATCCGGGCGGAGGAGTGGCTCGTCTCCACCCCCATCCACGTCCTCCTCTACCGGGCCTTTGGCTGGGAGGTGCCCAAGTTCTACCACATGCCCCTCCTGCGCAACCCCGACAAGACCAAGATCAGCAAGCGGAAAAGCCACACCTCCTTGGAGTGGTACAAAGGGGAAGGCTTCCTGCCCGAGGCCCTGAGGAACTACCTCTGCCTCATGGGCTTCTCCATGCCGGATGGGCGGGAGATCTTCACCCTGGAGGAGTTCATAGAGGCCTTCAGCTGGGAGCGGGTATCCCTGGGGGGGCCGGTCTTTGACCTGGAAAAGCTCAGGTGGATGAACGGGAAGTACATCCGGGAGGTCCTCCCCCTGGAAGCGGTGGCCGAGCGGGTGAAGCCCTTTTTGAGGGAGGCGGGGCTTTCCTGGCCCGACGAGGCCTACCTGCAAAGGGCCGTAGCCCTCATGCGCCCCCGGTTTGACACCCTGAAGGAGTTCCCCGAGAAGGCCCGCTACCTCTTCACCGAGGACTACCCCTTTGCGGAAAAAGCCCTCGCCAAGCTAAAGGAGGGCCTTCCCCTTCTTGAAGAGCTTTTCCCCGCCCTGAAGGCCCAGGAGGACTGGAGCGAAACCGCCCTGGAAAACCTCCTCAGGGGGTTCGCCGAGGCAAGGGGCCTAAAGCTCGGCCAGGTGGCCCAACCCCTCCGGGCCGCCGTCACGGGAAGCCTGGAAACCCCGGGGCTTTTTGAGATCCTCGCCCTTCTGGGCAAGGAGCGGGTCCTCAGGCGGCTGGAGCGGGCGCTGGCCCATTCGTGAAAAGCGGCGCGAGAGGGGCTATACTGGACAAGGATGAAGCGGGTTTTCGTCCTCCTCGCCCTCCTCGGTCTAGCCCACGCCCAAAGCGCCATCCAGATGCGCTTTGGCCACGGGGAAACCCTGGGCCTCACCTTCGGGGCCGGGGTGGAAAGCCGCCTAAGGCAGAACCTGACGGGCCGCCTCACGGCCGAGCTCGCCCCCGCCGCCCCGGGGGTAGCCCTGGAGGCTGCCCTCCTCTTCAAGCCCGACCTGGGCCAGTACGACCCAAGCCTTAGGGGCCTCCTCCCCTACTTCGGCGGGGGCTTGGGCGCCCTCGTGGGGCCAAGCCTCACGGCGGGGGTAAGCTTTACCCTGGGCCTCGAGGGCCTTCTGGACCCCTCCACCGGCCTCTTCGCCGAGGGAAGCTACGTCTACGGCTTCGCCGATTTCCCCAAGGTGTGGCGCTTCGCCCTGGGGGTGAACTTCCGCTAATGGGTTTCTTTGACCGCCTCAAGGCCGGGCTGGCCAAGACCCGGGAAACCCTCCTCAAGGCCGTCCCTTGGGGCGGCAACCCCGAGGAGGTCCTGGAGGAGTTGGAAATGGCCCTCCTCGCCGCCGACGTGGGGGTGGCGGCCACGGAGGAGCTTTTGGCGGAGCTAAAGGCCTCCGGGAGAAAGGACCTGAAGGAAGCGGTGAAGGAAAAGCTCGTCCAGATGCTGGAGCCGGACGAGCGCCGGGCGACCTTGCGCAAGCTGGGCTTCCGCCCGCAAAGCTTAAAACCGGTGGAGCCCCGGGGGCACGTGGTGATGGTGGTGGGGGTGAACGGGGTGGGCAAGACCACCACCATCGCCAAGCTGGGCCGCTACTACCAGGCCTTGGGCAAGAAGGTGATGTTCTGCGCCGGGGACACCTTCCGCGCCGCCGGGGCCACGCAGCTCGCCGAGTGGGGCAAGCGCCTGGGTATCCCCGTGATCCAAGGGCCCGAAGGGGCGGACCCCGCCGCCCTGGCCTTTGACGCCGCCAAGGCCCGCCAGGCCCGGGGCTTTGACCTCCTCTTTGTGGACACCGCCGGCCGCCTGCACACCAAGCACAACCTGATGGAGGAGCTCAAGAAGGTGAAGCGGGCCATCGCCAAGGCCGAGCCCGGGGAGCCCGGGGAGGTCTGGCTGGTGCTGGATGCGGTCACGGGGCAAAACGGCCTGGAGCAGGCCAAGCGCTTCCACGAGGCGGTGGGCCTCACGGGGGTCATCGTCACCAAGCTGGACGGCACCGCCAAGGGTGGGGTCTTGGTGCCCATCGTGCGCACCCTGAGGGTGCCCATCCGGTTCATCGGGGTGGGGGAAGGCCCGGAGGACCTCCAGCCCTTTGACGCCGAGGCCTTCGTGGAGGCCCTCCTCGAGGCCTAACCGGGCCTAGCCCTCCTCTTCCTTAGGCCGCCAGGGGCAGTGGCGGCACCCCGAGCCGCAGCAGTAGCCCCGCTTGCGGTGGTAGGCCTCCGTGAAAACCACCCGGTCCCCCTCCCAGTAGAAGTCCTCCCCCTCCCGCAAAGCCTTTTCCTCGTCCTTCACAAACCCCAGTTTAAGGGTATGCTTTACCCGATGAAGCGCGGCCCTCTCCTCCTCGGTTTCGCCTGGGTGGTGGCCCTGGTGGCCACCTTGGGTAGCCTCTACTACTCCGAGGTGCGGCTTTTCCTCCCCTGCGAGCTCTGCTGGTACCAGCGGATCTTCATGTACCCGCAGGCGGTGCTCTTGGGGCTCGCCCTCTGGCGGCAGGACCTTGGGGTGTGGCCCTATAGCCTCGCCCTCTCCCTCATCGGGGGAAGCATCAGCACCTTGCACCTCCTAGAGCAAAGGTTCCCCAACCTCTTCACCCTCGCCTGCAAGCCCCCCGTGCCCTGCTCGGTGGAGTACATCCCCCAGTTCCCCATCCCCTTGCAAGCCCTCCTCGCCTTCCTCCTCATCGCCCTGAGCATGGGGCTTTTGGCCCGGGAGGCTAGGCGCTAGGCTAAGCGCCGCTCCAGGGCCTCCTCCACCTCCACGTAAAGGGGGGCAAAGGGGGCCTCTTGGTATAGCCGCACCCGCCCCAGACGGCAGGCCTCCAGGAGGGCGGCAAAGCCCACCGCCTTTTCCGCCCAAGAGGGAAAGGGCAGGCGGTGGAAGGCCACCCGCCCCCTCAGGTAGGGCACCAGCCTGGCCCAGGCCTCCTCGAGGCCAAAGGCCTCCCGGGGCAGGTGGAGCACCGCCTTCCGGAAGGGGCGGGCCGCCTCGGCCAGGACCCTTGGGGGCAGCCGAAGGGAGGGCCTAGGCACGGGTGGGGGCGCCGCAGGGTAAAGCCTGGCCCGCCTGGCCAAGCGCCCTTCCAAAAAGGCCACGGCCTCGGAAAGGTCCAAAAGGACCCGCACCAAGGGGGCCTCCTCCCCTTCCTCCTTGGGCACCAGGGCCTTTTCCGGGGCCAGCTTGAGCACGAGGAGCTCGGCCAAGAGGGGGAGAAGCTCCGCCCTCGCCTTAAGCTCCTCGGGCACCTGGGCAAGGGCCTGCTCCACCACCCAAAGGACGGGGAGGTCCTTCGGGGAAAGCCGGCCCCGCCGGAGGGCCTCCCTAAGCTCCCAGGGAGACCCGGAAAAGCCCGGAAACTCCAAGCGGATCACGCCAGGACCGGCCGCTTCCTGGGCAGGAGGAGGCCCACCTTCTCCCGCACCTCTTCCATGGTGGCCGCCGCCACCGCCCTCGCCCGCTTCGCCCCTTCCAAAAGGGCGTCCATCACGTAGTCGGGGTCCCGCTTGAGGGCTTCGGCCCGCTCCCGGATGGGCCTTAAGGTCTTCATCATCTCCTCAAAGAGGATGCGCTTCACCACGTACGTGCCCACCCCCGCCTTGCGGTACTCCTCCTTAAGCGCCTCCACCAGCTCCTTGGGGGCGAAATAGGAAAGGTAGGTGAAGACGATGGTCCGCTCAGGGTCCCCGGGGTCGGAAAGCCGGATCCGCTGGGGGTCGTCGGGCAGGTGCTGGATCTTCTGCCAGATGCTCTCCTCGGGCTCCAAAAGGCCGATGGTGTTCCCCAGGGACTTGCTCATCTTGGCCTTGCCGTCAATGCCCGGCACCCTAGGGGCCTCCGGGTTGAGAAGGGCCTCGGGCTCGGGAAAGGTTTCCCCGAAGAGGTGGTTGAAGCGGCGGGCGATCTCCCGGGTGAGCTCAATGTGTTGCACCTGGTCCTCCCCCACGGGCACGGTATCCGCCTTGTAGATGAGGATGTCCGCCGCCTGCAGGACGGGGTACATGAGGAGGCCAGACCAGATGGTCTCCTGCTTGCTGGCCTTGTCCTTGAACTGGGTCATGCGGGTCAGGTCCCCCAAGGGGGTTAGGGTGGTGAAGACCCAGGAAAGCTCCGTGTGCTCGGGCACGTGGGACTGGACGAAGAGGGTGACCTTTTCCGGATTGAGCCCAGCGGCGATGTTGACGAGCGCCGCCTCAAAGGTGCGGCGGGCCAGGGTTGAGGGGTCGTAGGCCAAGGGGTTGGTGAGGGCGTGGTAGTCCACGATGCAGAAAAAAGCCTCCCTGCCCAGCTTCTCCCCCAGGGCCACCCACTGCTTGATGGCCCCCAGGTAGTTCCCGATGTGGATCTCCCCCGAGGGCTGGATGCCGGAGAGCACCCGTCGCATGGCCTAAGTGTAGCAAAAGGCGATGGCCCCCTTGCGGGGGCCTTCTGGTGCCGGGGGCGGGACTTGAACCCGCACGCCCTTGCGGGCACATGACCCTGAATCATGCGCGTCTACCAATTCCGCCACCCCGGCAGACGCAAAAGTCATTCTAGGGGGGTTTAGGCCTCGCGTCAAGCTTGACCCAGGCGCAGGAAGGCCTTAGGCTATAGGGCAATGCGGCGGGGCATCCTGCTAGACCTAGGCCGGGCGGGCCCGGTCTAGGGAGGCCTTTCCGCTTTCCCCCGGGCCCAAACCCCGGGGGATTTTCGCATAGGGAGGGAGAGCATGGGGAAGACGCTTTACGAGAAGGTTTGGGAGGCCCACGAGGTGCGGAAGCTCAGAAACGGGCAAAGCCAGCTTTTCATAGACCTGCACCTCCTCCACGAGGTCACGAGTCCCCAGGCCTTCGGGATGCTCAAGGACCTGGGCCTCAAGGTGCGCTACCCCCACCGCACCTTCGCCACCGTGGACCACATCGTCCCCACCCACGACCGCACCGAGCCCTTCCAAGACCCCCTGGCCCAGAGCATGCTGGACGCCCTTAGGCAGAACACCCAGGAGCACGGCATCACCTTCTTTGACCTGGGGAGCGGCAACCAAGGCATCGTCCACGTCATTGGGCCCCAGCTCGGCCTCACCCAGCCTGGGATGACCATCGCCTGCGGCGACTCCCACACCTCCACCCACGGGGCCTTTGGGGCCGTGGCCTTCGGCATCGGTACGAGCCAGGTGCGGGACGTCCTCGCCACCCAGACCATCGCCGCCCAGAAGCTCAAGGTGCGGCGGATCAACGTGGAGGGGAGGCTCGCCCCTGGAGTCTACGCCAAGGACGTGATCCTCCACATCATCCGCCACCTGGGGGTGAAAGGTGGCCTCGGCTACGCTTATGAATACGGGGGGAGCACGGTGGAGGCCATGGACATGGAAAGCCGCATGACGCTTTGCAACATGTCCATTGAGGGCGGGGCCCGCATCGGCTACGTGAACCCCGACGAGACCACCTTCCGCTACCTCGAGGGCCGCCCCTACGCCCCCAAGGGGGCCGAGTGGGAGGAGGCCAAAAGGCGGTGGCTTTCCTTCCGCTCCGACCCCGACGCTCCTTACGACGACGTGGTCACCTTCCGCGCCGAGGAGATCGCTCCCACGGTAACCTGGGGCATCAACCCCGGCCAGGCCATCCCCATTGACGGCCGCATCCCCTTCCTGGAGGAGCTTCCCGAGGAGGAAAGGCCCGTGGCCGAGGAGGCCCTGGCCTACATGGGCTTTAGGCCGGGGCAGCCCATCAAGGGGGTGCCCATCCAGGTGGCCTTCATCGGAAGCTGCACCAACGCCCGGCTTTCCGACCTCCGGGAGGTGGCCCGCTACCTCAAGGGGCACAAGGTCAAGAAGGGAGTGCGGGCCCTGGTGGTGCCGGGCTCGGAGTGGGTGGCGAAGCGGGCCGAGGAGGAGGGCATCGCCGAGGTCTTCCGCGAGGCGGGGTTTGAGTGGCGCAACCCAGGCTGCTCCATGTGCCTGGCCATGAACCCGGACCGCCTCGAGGGGGATGAGCTCGCCGCCTCCAGCTCCAACCGCAACTACAAGGGGCGCATGGGAAGTCCCAGGGGGCGCACCGTGCTCATGAGCCCCCTGATGGTGGCGGCGGCAGCGGTGGCGGGAGAGATCGCCGATGCCCGGGAGGTCTTCGGCGTGGTGGGCGCGCGCTAAGGGAGGGAAAGCATGTTGGAGAAGTTCACGGTCATCCGGGGAAGGGCGGTGCCCCTCAGGGGCGAGGACATAGACACGGACCGGATCATTCCGGCCCGCTTCATGAAGGCCCTCACCTTTGAGGGCTTGGGCCAGTACCTCTTCTACGACGAGCGCTTTGACGAGCAGGGCAACCCCAAACCCCACCCCCTGAACGACCCCCGCTACCAAGGGGCCAGCATCCTCCTGGTGGAGTCGGGCTTCGGCTCCGGAAGCAGCCGGGAGCACGCCCCCCAGGCCATCAAGCGGGCGGGGTTCAAGGCCATCATCGGGGAGAGTTTCGCCGAGATCTTCTTCGGCAACGCCACGGCCATCGGCCTGCCCTGCGTGGCCCTGGCCCCCGAGGACCTGGCCGTGCTCTTCCAGATGGTGGAGGCCAACCCCGAGGTGGAGGTGGAGATTGACCTGGTGCAAAAGGAGGTGCGCTTCGGGAACCGGGTAGCCCCCCTCTTCCTCCGGGAGGAGGCTCGGGAGGCCCTCGTCCAGGGCCTTTGGGACCCCATCGGGGAGCTTTTAGAGGCCGGGGAGCTTTTGGACGCCTTTGACCGCAAGCTCCCCTACCCGAGGAGGGCGGAATGAGGGTGGCGGTCCTCCCCGGGGACGGCATCGGCCCCGAGGTGACCGAGGCCGCCCTGAAAGTGCTCCAGGCCCTGGACCAGGCCCACGGCCTAGGCCTCACCTACGAGGTCTTTCCCTTTGGCGGAGCCGCCATAGACCAGTACGGGGAGCCCTTCCCCGAGGCGACCCGGCGGGGCGTGGAGGGGGCCGAGGCGGTGCTTTTGGGAAGCGTGGGCGGACCCAAATGGGACAACCTCCCCCGCAAAATCCGCCCGGAAACGGGGCTTTTAGCCCTAAGGAAAAGCCAAGACCTCTTCGCCAACCTCCGCCCCGCCAAGGTCTTCCCCGGCCTGGAGCGCCTCTCCCCCCTCAAGGAGGAAGTCGCCCGGGGGGTGGACGTCCTCATCGTCCGGGAGCTCACCGGGGGGATCTACTTCGGGGAGCCCCGGGGCATGTCCGAGGCGGAGGCCTGGAACACGGAGCGCTACAGCAAGCCCGAGGTGGAGCGGGTGGCCAAGGTGGCCTTTGAGGCGGCGAGGAAGCGGAGGAAGCACGTCACCAGCGTGGACAAGGCCAACGTCCTCGAGGTGGGGGAGTTCTGGCGCAAGACCGTGGAAGAGGTCCACAAGGGCTACCCCGAGGTGGCCTTGGAGCACCAGTACGTGGACGCCATGGCCATGCACCTGGTGCGTAGCCCCGCCCGCTTTGACGTGGTGGTCACGGGGAACATCTTCGGGGACATCCTCTCCGACCTGGCGAGCGTCCTCCCCGGCTCCCTGGGCCTCCTCCCCTCCGCCTCCCTGGGCCGGGGGGTGCCCGTCTTTGAACCCGTGCACGGCTCCGCCCCGGACATCGCCGGCAAGGGCATCGCCAACCCCACCGCCGCCATCCTCTCCGCCGCCATGATGCTGGAGCACGCCTTCGGCCTGGTGGAGCTTGCCCGCATGGTGGAAAAGGCGGTGGCCCAGGCCCTGGTGGAAACCCCTCCCCCCGACCTGGGGGGCACCGCTGGGACCCAGGCCTTCACGGAAGCGGTGCTCCGCCTTCTACAATGAGGGCAATGGTCCGCCACCGCTTTAATGTTGAGGACTTCCACCGGATGCAGGAGGTGGGCATCCTCCCCGAGGACGCCCGGGTGGAGCTGGTGCAGGGGGAGATCCTGGAGATGAGCCCGGTGGGGAAGCGGCATATGGCCGCACTCAAGCGGCTTATGGACAAGCTTTTCCCCTTACAACAAGCCCGCAAAGCCCTTCTGCAGATCCAAGACCCTTTGCGGCTTTTCCCTGACACCGAAGTCCAGCCAGACTTGGTTCTGCTCCGCTTCCGCGAGGATTTTTATGGGGAAAGGGTGCCCGAAACCCAAGATGCCCTCTTGGTCATAGAGGTGGCGGAAACCTCCCTGGACTACGACCTCCGGGTAAAGGTCCCCCTCTACGCCAAAGCAGGGGTGCCCGAGGTCTGGGTACTGGACCTAACCCGGGACCGGCTCCACCGCTATAGCGAGCCCCAGGGCGGGGCCTACCGGTTCCAACAGGTCCTGGAAGAGGGCACGCTGGAAGTCCTTGGCCTCTCCTTCCCCCTCAAGGAGGTCCTCCCATGACCCGTCACCGGATTTCCCTGGAAGAGTTCCATCGGAGGGTGGAGGCGGGAGTTTTCCCCGAGGACCTACGGCTTGAGCTGGTGGAAGGGGATCTGGTGGAGATGCGCCCTATCGGTCCTAGGTGCGCCGCCATCGTCCGCAGGTTAACAAGCCCCTTGGCCCCCTTGGTCCTAGAAGGGAAAGCCCTGCTCTCCGGGCAAAACCCTCTGGTGGTGAAGGTGGCCGACACCTCGTTGCGCTACGACCTCTCCACCCAGCTCCACCTCTACGCCCAAGGGGGTGTGCCCGAGGCCTGGGTGGTGGACCTCGAGGGCCAAAGGATTTTGGTCCACCGCCACCCCCAAGGGGCCTCCTACGGGGAAGTGGAAACCCTGGGCCCGGGCAAGCGGCTCTCCTTCCTCGGCGTGGAAATCCCCACGGAGGAACTCCTATGAGAAAAACCCTCATCCTCACCGGGGCGAGCCGGGGCATCGGCAGGGCCCTCGCCCTGGAGCTCGCCAAGGCGGGCTACGACCTGGTCCTGAACGCCCGCTCGGAAGCCCCGCTAAGGGCGGTGGCGGAGGAGGCCCGGGCCCTGGGGGCCAGGGTGGCCCACGTGGCGGGGAGCGCCGGCAAGGCCGAGGTGGCCGAGGTCCTGGTGGAAAAAGCGGAAGGCCTAGGCAACTTCCTCGGCTACATCCACAACGCCGGGGTCCTGCACCCGGGGCCCTTGCTCTACGAGATGGCGGAGGCGCTCTTTATGGAGGTCCTCGAGGCCAACCTCCTCGCCGGCTACCAGCTCGCCCGCTTCGCCTACCCCCTCCTGCGGAGGCGGGGGGAGGGGCTTGCGGTGTACGTGGGCTCGGGGGCGGCGGAAACGAACCTCCCCGGCATCGGCGCCTACGCCGTGGCCAAGGCGGCGGAGGAGCACCTGGCGCGGCAGTTGGCCGCGGAGGTGCCCGAGGTCGCCTGCTTTGTCTTCCGGCCCGGGGTGGTGGAAACGGAGATGCAACGCCAGGCCCGGGAGGCCCAAGGAAGCGCCGCTCCCGTGCTCCAGCGGGTCTTTAGAGGCTACAAGGAAGAAGGCCTTCTCCTCACGCCGGAGGAGGCGGCCAAGGCCCTGGTGCGCCTCCTTCCCAAGGCCAGGCAGTACCACGGCAAGACCGCCAGTTGGAGGGACGCATGAGATCCGACCGCATCAAGAAGGGATTGCAACAGGCCCCCGCCCGCAGCATGCTCCGGGCGGTGGGGGTAGGGGACGAGGACTTCCAAAGGCCCTTCGTGGGGGTGGTGAACACCTTCACCGACGGGATGCCCTGCAACTTCCACCTGCGCACCCTGGCCTTGGACCTCAAGGCGGGCCTTAGGGAGGCGGGTCTCGTGCCCTTTGAGTTCGGGGCCCCCGCCATCTCCGACGGCATCAGCATGGGCACCCCGGGCATGCGGGCAAGCCTTGTAAGCCGCGAGGTCATCGCCGACAGCGTGGAGCTCGTGGCCCAAGGCTACCTCTACGACGGGATGGTGGCTCTCTCCGCCTGCGACAAGACCATCCCCGGGGGGGCCATGGGCGTCATCCGGAGCGGCGTTCCCGGCATGGTCCTCTACGGGGGCACCATCGCCCCCGGGGAGTGGCGGGGAAGGAAGCTCACCATCGTGGAGGTCTTTGAGGCGGTGGGCCAGCGGGCGGCGGGTAAGCTCTCGGACGAGGAGCTATTGGAGATAGAGAAGCGGGCCATCCCGGGCCCCGGGGCCTGCGGCGGCCAGTACACCGCCAACACCATGGCCATGGCCCTCGAGGCCCTCGGCCTCTCCCCCCTCGGCTACAACGCCATCCCCGCCGTCCACCCGGACAAGCCCCGGGCCACTCGGGAAGCGGGGAAAATCCTGGCGGAGGCCATCGCCAAGGACTGGAAGCCCAAGGACTTCCTCACCCGGAAGAGTTTCCTCAACGCCATCGCCACCGTGGCCGCCACGGGGGGGAGCACCAACGCCGTGCTCCACCTCCTGGCCATGGCCAGGGAGGCGGGGGTGGAGCTCACCCTGGACGACTTTGACCAGGTTTCCCGCAAGACCCCCGTCATCGCCGACCTGAGGCCTTGGGGCACCTACACCGCCTGGGAGCTCTTTGAGGCCGGGGGGACGGCCCTCGTCTTCCGGCGGCTTTTGGAGGCGGGCCTCCTCTTTGGGGACGAGAAGACCCTCACGGGGAGAACCCTGGCGGAAGAGGTGGAAAGGGCCTACCGGGAAAAGGAAGGGCAACGGGTGGTCTTCCCCGTGGATAAGGCCCTCAAGCCCCAGGGAGGCCTGGTGGTCCTTAAGGGGAACCTCGCCCCCCAAGGGGCCGTCCTCAAGCTCGCCGGCACGGAGCGCACCTTCTTCCAAGGCCCCGCCCGGGTCTTTGACTCGGAGGAGGCGGCCATGGAAAAGGTCCTAAAAGGGGAGATCCGCCCGGGGGACGTGGTGGTCATCCGCTACGTGGGGCCCAAGGGAGCCCCCGGCATGCCGGAGATGCTCTCCGTAACCAGCGCCATCGTGGGGGAGGGCCTCGGCCCCGAGGTGGCCCTCCTCACGGACGGCCGCTTCTCCGGGGGAACCCGGGGCCTCATGATCGGCCACATCGCCCCCGAGGCCTTCGTGGGAGGCCCCATCGCCCTCCTGGAAGAAGGGGACACCATCCGGATTGACGTGGAGAACCGCCGCCTCGAGGTCCTCCTTTCCGAAGAAGAACTCGCCCGGCGCAAGGCGAGATGGCAACCCCGCCCACCCGCCTTCACCCGGGGCCTCTTCGCCCGCTACGCCGCCCTGGTGCGCCAAGCGGACGAGGGCGCTGTCCTGGAAGAGCCCCTCTAGGGGCGCTTCACCTGGTCGGGGGTGAGGTTCAGGCCTCGCCCCCGCCGGACCTCTTCCGGGGTAAAGGGCTCGCCCTTGGCCCCGAGGAGGGTGCGGAGGTGGTTTAGGAGGGCGGCGAGCTCCTCGTCCTTGAGTTGGGAAAACCCCGGCATAAGGCCGGCCTCGCCCTTTTTGCCGTAGAGGACCACCAGGACCAGGTAGCGCCGCCCCTCCGGGGTAGCGAAAAAGGAGGCCACCCCCTGCAGGGAGGGGTAGGGGCGCACCCCTTGGCCCTTCTCCCCGTGGCACTGGGCGCAGGACCTCACCCAAAGGGCCTCTACCCCTTGGCCCCAGGCCAGGCCCAAGACGAGGAGAAGGGCCCAAAGCTTCCTCATGGGTCCAGCTTACCCCATCCCCCGCCAAGGCACCTTTAGCGGGCCTTTACCTCGGTCCAAACCCGGTCAAAGAGGGCGATGTCCGGCCCCAGGTCCTTCAGGTACTCCAGCTTGGCCCGCACCTCCTCCGGGGGGAAGACCACGGGGTCTTGGCGCATCTCCTCGGGAAGAAGGGGAATGGCGGCGGCCACGGGGGTGGCGTAGCGGGTGTACTCGGCCAAGGCGGCGGCGTTTTCCGGCTCCAAGAGGAAGTCTATGAAGCGGTAGGCCAGGGCTTTTGCCGGCCCCCGCTCCAGGACCACCATGGCGTCCGTCCAAAGGGTGCCCCCCTCCTTCGGTATGGCGTAGCGGAGGCGCTCGTCCTCCTGCCGGGCCTGGAGCACGTCCCCCGAGTAGGCGAGGCTAAGGGCTGCATCCCCCGCCAGGATGCGGTTTAGGGCCTCTACACCGCCCGCAAACCCCACGGAACGCCCCTTGGCGCTAAGGAGGAGCGCCTTGGCCTTTTCCAAGGCAGCGGGGTCCGTGGTGTTCACCGAGTAGCCCAGGTACTTGAGGGCCGCCCCAATGGTCTCCCGCATCTCGTCCAGGAGGAGGAAGGGCCCCACCTGGCGGGCGGGGTCAAAAAAGACGGCGTAGGAGTCCACAGGGCCCTGGACCAGGTCCTCCCGGTAGGCGATGCCCGTGGTACCCCAAAGGTAGGGGACGGAGTACCGCAACCCCGGGTCGTAGGGGGGGTCTTGGAAGAAGGGGTCCAGGTTCTTAAGGTTGGCAAGCCTCCCCTTGTCCAAGGGGGCGAGGAGGCCCTCCCGGGCCATCTGGAGCACGTAGTAGTCCGGGGCCACCACCAGGGAAAACTCCTGGTCCGCCCCCGCCTTCAGCTTGGCCAGCATGGCCTCGGGGGACTCAAAGGTGTCCAGGACCACCTTGGCCCCCGTTTCCGCCTCAAACTTCTTGACGAGCTCCTCGGGGATGTAGTCGGCCCAGTTCAGGAAGTAGAGGGTACCCTCCCCCTGGGCCGGCCTAGGCCGCAGGAGGAAAACCCCGAGGAGGACCAAAACCGCCAACAGAAGGAGAACCAACCCTCGCCTCATACCCGCCTCCGGGAAAGAGCATACCCCAACGCCAGAAAAAACGCCGAAAGGCCCACGATGAGGGTGGAGAGGGCGTGCACCTTGGGGCTTACGCCCAGCTTCACACTGGAATAGATGTAAAGGGGCAAGGTGGTGGCCCCGGGGCCTGCGGTGAAGAAGGTGACCACGAAGTCGTCCAGGGACAGGGTAAGGGCGAGAAGCGCCCCCGCCGCCACCCCCGGCCAGGCCAAGGGGAGGGTCACGTGGAGGAAGGTCTGGAACCCCCTGGCCCCCAGGTCCCGGGCCGCCTCCTCCAAGGCGGGGTCCAGGAGGAGGAGCCGGGAGCGCACCACCAGGGTCACGAAGGCCAACTGGAAGGTGATGTGCCCCAGGATCACCGTGAGGAGGGAAAGCCTAGGGAAGCCCAAAAGCTCCCGGGAAAAGGCGAAAAGGAGGAGGAGGGAGATCCCCATGACCACGTCGGGCATCACCACGGGGATGTAGAGGAGGTAGCGCAAGAGCTCTTTGCCGAAGAAGCGGTAGCGCACCATGCCCAAGGCGAGCAGGGTGCCCAAGGCCGTGGACACCAGGGTGGACACCAAGGCCACGGCCAGGGTGTTCCCGAAGTACTCCAAGACCCTGGGGTCCTGGAACAGGGCCCGGTACCAGTCCAGGGTGAAGCCGGTGAAGCGCACCCCCCGGCGGCTCTCGTTGAAGGACAGGGCCACGATCACCAAAAGGGGAAGGTAGAGGAAGGCGTAGACCAAAAGGGCGTGCAGGGAAAGAAGCCGCCTCATACCAGCTCCTCAAGCCCCCTTTCCCCCTGGATGCGGGCGTAGAGGTAAAGGCTTAGGAGAACGAAGCCCATGAGAAAAACGCTCAACGCCGCCCCGAAAGCCCAGTCCCGGGTTACGCCGAACTGCTGCTGGATGAGGTTGCCGATGAGGACCACCCGCCCAGCCCCCAAGAGGTCCGCCACCACAAAGGTGCCCATGGCGGGAATGAAGACGAGGACGCTTCCGGCAAAAAGCCCCGGGTAGGTTTGGGGAAGCACCGCGTGAAGAAAAGCCCTAAAAGGCCTTGCCCCAAGGTCGTAGGCCGCTTCCAATAGCTGCCAGTCCAACCTTTCCACGCTGGCGTACACCGGCAGGACAAAGAAGGGCAAGAAGGTGTAGACCGTGGCCAAGAGCACGGCGCCAAAGGAGGGGTAGAAGGGGAAAGGACCAAGGCCAAAAGCCCCCAAAAGGGCGTTCACGAGCCCTTCCCGTTGGAGCAACACGAGCCAGGCGTAGACCCGGATGAGGAAGTTGGTGAGGAAGGGTAAGAGGAGCAAAAAGAGGAGGAGGTCCCGCTTGGGGTGGCGGGCGATGTAAAAGGCCAAGGGGTAGCCTAAAAGGGCGGAAAGGAGCGTGGCCCAAACGCCCACCAAGAGGCTTTGGGCGAAGGCCTCGAGGTAAAGGGGCTCCAAGGCCCGGGCGTAGTTGTGCAGGCCAAGGGGCGGGCCGAGCTCCCCGTAAGGCCCCCGGGTGAGGAAGGAAGCGAGGAGGACCAAAAGGGAGGGAAGGAGCACGAAAAGGAGAAGCCAAAGCCCCCCCGGTCCCACGGTGACCAGGACCCGGAAGAGGCGCTGGCTAGGGGTCGCCGCCTCATTCATGGACCACCACCAGGTTCTCCGGGGGGAGGTAGGCGTAGACCTCCTCCCCATACCCGAACTCCTCCGCCCCCGGCTCCTGCAGGTCCTGGTTCAGGGTGTAGGCCAGGAGCCGCACCTCCCCCGCCCGCAGGTAGTACTGGTTCTCCGCCCCCGTGTAGACGATCTCCTCCACCACCGCCCGCACCAGGTTCTCCCGGGCGGGGGCCCCGTTTTGCGCCGGGTAGAGGCGGATCTTTTCCGGGCGGATGGCCAGGGTGGCCGCCTGCGTCAAGGGCTCCTTGAGCCGTAAAGGGCCCACGGGGGTTTCCGCCCCCAAGGGGTGGGGCTTGGCGGAAAGGAAGTTGGAGCGGCCTAGAAACTCCGCCACGAAGCGGTTTTTGGGCCTTTCGTACACCTCGTCGGGAAGCCCCTCCTGCACGATGCGCCCCGCGCGCATCACGGCGATGCGGTCGGACATGACCAAGGCCTCCTCCTGGTCGTGGGTGACGAAGATGAAGGTGGTGCCAAGCCGCCTCTGGAGTTGCATCAGCTCCACCCGAAGCTCCTGGCGAAGCCGGGCGTCCAGGGCGGAAAGGGGCTCGTCCAGGAGGAGGACCAGGGGCTCCAAGACCAAGGCCCGGGCCAAGGCCACCCGTTGCTTCTGCCCCCCGGATAGCTCCCTGGGGTAGCGCTTCTCCAGGCCCACGAGGTCCACGAGCTCCAAGGCCCAAGCCACCTTCCGCTTCACCTCAGCCTGGGGCAAGCCCTTCATCCTGAGGCCGAAGGCCACGTTCGCTTCCACGGTCATGTGGGGGAAGAGGGCGTAGTTCTGGAAGACGGTGTTCACGGGCCGGTCGTAGGGGGGGACCCCCGCCATGTCCTTCCCGGCGATCTCCACCCGCCCGGCATCCGGGGTGTCAAACCCGGCGAGAATTCTAAGAAGCGTGGTCTTTCCGCACCCGGAGGGCCCGAGAAGGCTAAAAAACTCCCCCCTTCGCACCTCCAGGTCCACCCCGTCCAAGGCCACCACCCCGCCGAAGGTCCTGCGCACCCCCGATAGGCGCACCAGCACGTCCGCCACGGGGCCCAGTTTAGCAGGCTAGAGGGCCGCCCGGTCCCGGTGGACGAGGAGGACCAGACCCAAGGCGAAGAGGGTGGCCATGAGGCTGGACCCTCCATAGGAGAAAAGGGGCAGGGTGAGGCCAGTGACGGGCATCACCCCCAGGGCCACCCCCAGGTTCACCAAGACCTGAAAGGCCAACATGCCCCCAATCCCGGCAAGGAAAAGGCGGTCTTCCATCCGGGAACACTCCAGGGCCAGGCCAAAGAGGCGCACCACGAGAAGGGCGTAAAGCCCAAGGAGGCCCACCACCCCCACGAAACCCCACTCCTCCGCCCAAACGGCGAAGACGAAGTCCGTGTGCCGGAAGGGTACGAAGCCCAGTTGCGTCTGGGTCCCCTGGCCATACCCCTTGCCGAAAAGCCCGCCGGAGCCGATGGCGATGGTGGACTGGATCACTTGAAAGCCCTGGCCTAGGGGATCGCGGTAGGGGTCTAAGACGATCAGGACCCGCTCCCGTTGGTAGGGCTTGAGGTTGGGCCAGATCACGGTGGGCACGAGGAGGACGAGGGCCAAGGCCCCGATGAGGAGGTGCTTCCAAGGTAGCCCCCGCACGAAGAGCACGGTAAAGGCCCCGAAGAGGACCACCAGGGTGCCCCCAAGGTCGGGCTGGAGGAGGAGAAGCCCCGCCGCCGGCGCCACGAGGAGGGCGGGCAAGACGTAGTCCCAAAGGCGGCGGATGGGCCTTTCCGCAAGGAAGCGGGAGAGAGCCAGGACGAGGCCCACCTTGGCGAGCTCCAGGGGCTGGAACTGCAAGGGGCCTAGCACAAACCACGCCTTGGCCCCGTTGATCTCCTTGCCGAAGGCCAAGACCGCCACCAGAAGGGCCAAGGAAAAGGCGTAGAGGGGATAGGCCCAGGCGAAGAGGAGGCGGCGGGTAAAGAACTGGACCCCCACCGCAAGCCCAAGGCCCAGGACGAGGGCCAAGACCTGCCGGGAAACGAGGCTAGGGTCAGGAGCGGCGCTCCTCAGGTTAAAAACCCCGAGGACGGCCAAGAAAAGGGCCAAAAGGATGAGCCCCCAGTCGTATGCCAAGGGGTTCGGCCGCCTAAGGACCACGCCCACCTCAGCGCAAGGGGATGTCCGCCACCAAGACCATCTTCTCCCCCCGCTCCTCCAGGGCCACCTCGAGGCCCTCCTCCTGGGCGGGGAAGTAGCGGCGGAGCACCTCCAAGAGGTCCTTCTTCAGGCTTTCCACCAGGCCCGGGGAAAGCCTGGCCCGGTCGTAGGCCAGGACCAGCTTAAGCCTTTCCTTGGCCTTCTCCTTGCTCTTTTTGCGCCACCACATCACCGACCCCCAAAGAGCTTGCGCAGGACGCCCAAAAAGCCCTGGGCCTCGTCCAGGTGGCGGAAAGGCACCTCCTCGCCCCGCATCCGCCGGGCGGTGTCCAAGAAGGCCTGGGCAGCGGGGCCCGTCCCTTTGAGGACCAAGGGCTCCCCCTGGTTGGTGGAAACGATGACCTGCTCGTCCTCGGGGATGATGCCGATGGGCCTTAGGCCCAGGATCTCCACCACGTCCTCCACGGAGAGCATGTCCCCGCGGCTCACCATCTTGGGGCGGAGGCGGTTGATGACGAGGTAGTTTTCCCGGATCTCCCGGGCCTCCAAGAGGCCGATGATGCGGTCGGCGTCCCGGACGCTACTCACCTCCGGGTTCACCACCACCAAGGCCCCTTCCGCCGGGGTGGCGGCGGTCTGGAAGCCCTTTTCAATCCCGGCGGGGGAGTCAATGAGCACCCGGTCAAACCCCTCCTCGGTGAGGAGGAACTGGACGAGCTCCTTGAACTTGGCGGGGTCCAGGGCCTCCTTGTCCTTGGTCTGGGAGGCGGGAAGGAGGTAGAGGTTTTCCACCCGCTTGTCCCGGATGAGGGCTTGCCGGGGCTTGGCCCGCCCCTCCAGGACGTCAATGAGGTCAAAGACCACCCGCCCCTCGAGGCCCATGACCACGTCCAGGTTGCGGAGGCCCACGTCCACGTCCACCACCGCCACCTTCTCCCCCAGCTTGGCCAAGGCCGCCCCCAGGTTGGCGGTGGTGGTGGTCTTCCCCACCCCGCCCTTGCCCGATGTGACCACGATGGCTTTGGCTTTCACCGCACCTCCTCCTTGGGCTCCAATACGTCCTCCAATCCGCGCAGGAAATCCAAAACCCGCTTGCCCCGCGGGGTCAGGGTGTATTCTACCCGAGGCGGCACCTCGGGGTAGGCCCGCCGCTCCACGAAGCCCAAAAGGTGGAACTCCCGAAGCCTCTCCGCCAGGGTCCTCGGGGAGAGGACAAGAAGGCTTTCCAGGTCGGAGAAGCGGGAGGCTCCCCGGCTTAGGGCGAAGAGGACCTCGGGAGCCCCCCGGCGGGCCAGGACCTTAAGCGCCTTCCGGGCGTTTTTGGACAGGGCCATGGGCTAATGCTATCAAAAGGGGATGTAGCTAGGAAGCGGGAAAGCCAGGCGGCGAAGAGGGTATGCTAAGGGGGTGCAGAAGGAGCCCAGGCCCGACTGGAAGGACTTTTTTGCCTTGGTGCTGGCCCTTTATAGCCTCCTCTTGCCCCCTTTGCTCCTCATCCTGGGGGTCCTCTTCTTGGCCCTTCTTCTCCTCCGGCTCTTCCTGTAAAACTAAAGCATGGAAGGCCTCTTTGAGTCCTTGCCCGAGGGGTACCGGGAAAAGCTCGGCCGCCCGGGGGAATACCCCTTCACCCGGGGCATCTACCCGCGGATG
The DNA here is from genome assembly GCF_022760925.1 of Thermus hydrothermalis. Taxonomy (NCBI): domain Bacteria; kingdom Thermotogati; phylum Deinococcota; class Deinococci; order Thermales; family Thermaceae; genus Thermus; species Thermus hydrothermalis. Next base: position 34,440 of record NZ_JAKTNT010000013.1, read on the forward strand.
TACCTGGACCGGCTCTGGACCATGCGCCAGTACGCCGGCTTCTCCACCGCCGAGGAGTCCAACGCCCGCTACCGATACCTTCTCGCCCAGGGCCAGACCGGCCTCAGCGTGGCCTTTGACCTGCCCACCCAGCTCGGCCTGGACCCCGACCACCCCATGAGCGTGGGGGAGGTGGGGCGGGTGGGGGTGTCCATCGCCACCCTCGAGGACATGCGCAAGCTCTTTGAGGGCATCCCCTTGGACCGGGTCTCCACCAGCATGACCATCAACGCCCCCGCCATGATGCTCCTCGCCCTCTACCTCCTGGTGGCGGAGGAGCAGGGGGTAAGCTGGGACAAGGTCTCGGGCACGGTGCAAAACGATATCCTCAAGGAGTACTTCGCCCGGGGCACCTACATCTACCCCCCAGGCCCTTCCATGCGCCTGGTGACGGACATCTTTGAGTTCTGCGCCAAGCGCGTGCCCAAGTGGAACACCATCAGCATCTCCGGCTACCACATCCGGGAGGCCGGGGCCACCGCCGCCCAGGAGATTGCCTTCACCCTGGCGGACGGGAAGGCCTACGTGCGGGCGGCCCTGGAGCGGGGCCTGGACGTGGACGCCTTCGCCCCCAGGCTCTCCTTCTTCTTCGCCGCCCACGGGGATATCTTGGAAGAAGTGGCCAAGTTCCGGGCGGCCAGGCGGCTTTGGGCCCGCATCATGCGGGAGGAGTTCGGGGCCAAGGACCCCAAAAGCTGGATGCTCCGCTTCCACACCCAGACCGGGGGCTCCACCCTCACCGCCCAAGAACCCCTGAACAACGTGGTGCGCACCGCCTACCAGGCCCTGGCCGCCGTGCTTGGGGGCACGCAAAGCCTCCACACCAACGCCTACGACGAGGCCCTGGGCCTGCCCACGGAGAAAAGCGCCCTCCTCGCCCTGCGCACCCAACAGATCCTGGCCTACGAAAGCGGGGTGACCAAGGCCATTGACCCCTTGGGGGGGAGCTTCTACGTGGAGCATCTCACGGATGCCCTGGAAAAGGAGGCGGAGAGGCTCATCGCCGAGATAGACGCCCTGGGCGGGGCCGTGGCCGCGGTGGAGGCGGGCTACTTCCAGCGGGCCATAGAGGAGTCCGCCTGGCAGTTCCAGAAGGAGGTGGAGGAGGGCAAGCGCATCATCGTGGGGGTGAACCGCTTCTTTGACCCCAATAGCCCCCTGAACGAACCCGTGCCCGTGCAGCGCATTGACCCGGAGCTCCACGAAAGGAGGAAGCGGGAGCTCGCCGCCTTCAAGGCCAACCGGGACGGGGAAAGCGTCCGGGTGGGCCTTGAGAACCTGCGCCAGGCAGCCAGGGGGCAGGAAAACCTCTTCCCCTATGTCCTCGAGGCCTTCCGCCGCCGGGCCACCCTGGGGGAGGTCTGCGGGGTCTTGCGGGAGGAGTGGGGGGAGTACCAGCCGGGGAGGTGAGCCGTGGAAGGGGAGGCCGAGCTTTGGGGTTTTCTGGAAGAACACCTAAGGAGCATCTACGAGGGGGACTACGCCGCCTACGCCGCCACCACTCACCCTGAGCTCTCCCTCTACGAGTGGTTCGTCACCCCCCACCGCCTGGACGGCTTGGAGTTCCACCGCTTCATGGTGGAGAAGCGCTGGGCCACCCAGGGCAGGCCCTACCGGATAGACCTCTTGGAAAGAAGGCTCCAGCGCTATGGGGACGTGGCCATCTTCAGCTACACCCTCCTCCTCACCCTGGAGGAGGAAGGCGGCCTAAGGCACCGGGCGGTGAACGAGAGCCGGGTGGCGGTACGCTTCCCCGAGGGGTGGAAGGTGGTGCACGTGCACAAGAGCCCGGCGGGCTAGCCCGCCGGGCCCAAGGCCGGGGCCTTAGGCCCCCTCTTTCAGCTTCTCCACCACGGAGCGGTCCTCGAGGGTGGAGGTGTCCCCCTTGATCTCCTTCTCCCCGGCGGCGATTTGCCGCAGGAGGCGGCGCATGATCTTGCCGGAGCGGGTCTTGGGCAAGGCGTCGGTGAAGCGCACCTCGTCGGGGCGGGCGATGGGGCCGATCACCTTGGCCACGTGGGCCTTGAGCTCGTCCCTGAGGGCATCGGAAGGCGTATACCCCTCCTTCAGGGTCACGAAGGCCACGATGGCCTCCCCTTTCATGGGGTCAGGGCGGCCCACCACCGCCGCCTCCGCCACCGCCGGGTGGGAGACCAGGGCGGACTCAATCTCCATGGTGCCCAGGCGGTGGCCCGCCACGTTCAGGACATCGTCCACCCGGCCCTGGATCAGGTAGTAGCCGTCCTTATCCCGCCGCGCCCCGTCCCCGGTGAAGTAGACCCCGGGGTGCTGGCTGAAGTACTGCTGGATAAACCGCTCCGGGTCGCCCCAGACCGTGCGGAGCATGCTGGGCCAGGGCCTCGTGATGCAGAGGTGGCCGCCCTCGTCCGGGTTCTCCACGGGCTTGTGCTCGCTGTCCAAAATCTCCGGCTTCACCCCGAAGAAGGGCTTGCCGGCGTGCCCCGGCTTCATGGGATGGGCCCCGGGCAGGGTGGTGATCATGATGCCCCCCGTTTCCGTCTGCCACCAGGTGTCCACGATGGGGCACCGCCCTTTCCCGATCACCTGGTAGTACCAAAGCCAGGCCTCGGGGTTGATGGGCTCGCCCACGGTGCCGAGAAGCCTCAGGGTTTCCAGGCGGTGCTTGGCGGGCCACCCCTCCCCCCACTTCATGAAGGCCCGGATGGCGGTGGGGGCGGTGTAGAGGATGGTCACCCCGTACTTGTCCACGATCTGCCAGAAGCGGTCGGGCTCCGGCCAGTTGGGGGCCCCCTCGTACATCACCGTGGTGGCCCCATTGAGGAGGGGCCCATAGACCACGTAGGAGTGGCCGGTGATCCAGCCCACGTCGGCGGTGCACCAGTAGACGTCCTCGTCCTTGAGGTCAAAGACCAGTTTGGTGGTGTAGTAGACGTAGGTCATGTAGCCGCCCGTGGTGTGGAGGACGCCCTTGGGTTTGCCCGTGGAGCCCGAGGTGTAGAGGATGAAGAGGGGGTCTTCCGCCTCCATGGGCTCGGGGTCCAAGCGGTCGGGGACCGCCTCCATGAGCTCGTGCCACCAGTGGTCCCGCCCCGGGGTCCAGGGGACCTCCTCCCCGGTGCGGCGCACCACCACCACGTGCTCCACGCTGGGGGTTTCCTTGAGGGCCTCGTCGGCGTTCTGCTTCAAGGGGACGATGCCGCCCCGGCGGTAACCGCCGTCGGCGGTGATGAGGACCTTGGCCTGGGCGTCCTTGATGCGGTCGGCCAAAGCCCCAGAGGAAAAGCCCCCAAAGACCACGGAGTGCACCGCCCCGATGCGGGTGCAGGCCAGCATGGCGATGGCCGCTTCGGGAACCATGGGGAGGTAGATGGTGACCCGGTCGCCCTTCTTCACCCCAAGCCTTTTTAGGACGTTGGCGAACTTCTGCACCTCCCGCCAGAGGTCGTGGTAGGTGAGGACCCGCTCCTCCCCAGGCTCCCCTTCCCAGATGAGGGCCGCCTTGTTCTTGCGCCAGGTCTTCACGTGGCGGTCCAGGGCGTTGTAGGAGAGGTTGGTCTTCCCCCCCACGAACCACTTGGGGTGGGGGAGGTCCCCCTCCAGAACCTTCTGCCAGGGCTCAAACCAGTGGAGCTCCGAGGCCACCCGTCCCCAGAAGCCCTCGGGGTCCTTTAGGCTTTCCTCGTAAAGGCGCTCGTACTCCTCCTCGCTCTTGATGTGGGCCTGCTGGCGAAAGGCCTCGCTCGGGTAGAACACCCGCTCTTCCTTGAGCACGCCTTCAATCCGGTCCATATCCCCCTCCTTTGCCCTTGAGGATAGGAGGAGGCATGGGCAGGGTCAAGAAAAGGGGGGTTTTTCACCATTTGCCAAAGCCCCCCTTTCTTGACAGGGAAGGGCCTACCAAGGGCAAGATGGGGGCAGATGGCCAAGAAGCGAAGCCTCTCCACCGTCCAGGCCGCCTTGCGCATCCTGGCCTACCTGGCGGAGCACCCCGAGGGGGTAGAGGTGAAGGAGGTGGCCCGCCTCCTGGGGAAAAGCCTTTCCACCGCCTACGCCCTTCTCAATAGCCTGGTGGAGGAAGGCTTCGCCGTTAAAGGGGAAAGGGGCTACCGCCTAGGAAGCGCCAAGCCCCTGAGGGTGGAGACCACGCCCTTGGAGGAGGCCCTCGAGGAGCTTTACCTGCGCACGCGGGAGCGCTGCTACCTGGCCCTCCTCACCCCCGAAGGGGTGCGGCTCAAGACCCGGGGGCGGCAGGGCCAGCCCCACCCCTTGGGGGAAACCCTCCCCGAGGAGGCCCACGCCCTGGCCCTGGGCAAGGTCCTCCTGGCCTTCCACGCCCTGCCCCTCCCCCCTCTCCGCCCCCGCACCCCCTATACCCTCACGGACCCCTTGGCCCTGGAGGAGGAGCTCAAACGGGTGCGGGAATCGGGCCTGGCGGCGGAGATGGAGGAGTACGCCTTGGGGCTTTCCGCCTTGGCCGCCCCCCTTTTTGGCCCAGGCGGGGAGCTCCTCGGGGCCTTGGGCGTGGTGGTGCCGGCCCGGCGCTTCCCCTTCGCCTTTAGCCGCCTGGCCCGGGCCCTTTCCGAGGTGGCCCAGGTTTCCCCTTACCTCAAGCCCCCCGAGCCCCCAAGCCTCGCCCCGCCCCCGGAGGGGAGCTTCCGGGTGGAGGTGGTGGACCCTCCCCCAGGGCTCAAGGAGAAGGCCAACCTGCAGGACTTCGCCGCCGCCTACCGGGAGGCCCTCGAGGACCCCGAGGGCTTCTTTGGCCCCTTCGCCCGGGCGTTCTTCTGGGAAAAGCCCTGGGAAAAGGCCTACGACCCCGAAAGCCGCCGCTGGTTCCAAGGGGGGCTCACCAACGCCGCCCTAAACGCCCTGGACCGCCACCTCCCGGAAAGGGCCCAACAGGTGGCCCTCCTCACCCTGGACGGGGAAGGGCGCCTGGAAAAGTGGACCTACCGGGAACTCAAGGAGCTCTCCGCCCGCCTGGCGGGCCTCCTTTGGGGTTTAGGGGTCCGGCCCGGGGACCGGGTGGCCCTCTACATGCCCACAGGGGCCGAGGCTGCCTTAGCCCTTTTGGCCCTGGCCCGCATAGGAGCGGTGCACGTGGCCTTGCCCGTGGGCCTTGGACCTGAGGCCTTAAGGGAAAGGCTTCTCCAAAGCCAGGCCCGCCTCCTCCTCGCCGCCGACGGCTACTACCGCAGGGGGCAACTGGTCCCCTTGCGCCCCGTGGTGGAGGCGGCCATAGCGGGGCTAGACCTCCCCGTGCTCTGGCACGCGCGGGGGAGCACGGAGTTTTGGGAAAGGGTTTCGGAAGGGAGGCCGGTGGACCCCGTGCCCGTGCCCGCCCACCACCCCCTCTTCCTCCTCCACACCTCGGGCTCCACGGGGAAGCCCAAGGGCGTGGTCCACGGCCACGGGGGGTACATGGTGGGGGTGGCCTGGGCCCTCCGCTACCTCTTTGACCTGAAACCGGGGGAGGTCTTCCACACCACCGCCGACCTCTTCTGGGTGGTGGGCCATTCCTTCGGCCTCTACGCCCCCCTTTTCCTTGGGGGAACGAGCCTCCTGGCGGAAGACCGGCCCGACCACCCAAGCCCCGCCGCCTTCTACGAGCGCCTGGCCCGGCTTGGGGTGGACGTCCTCCTCACCTCCCCCACCCTGCTCCGCACCCTAAGGCGCCACGGGGAGGCCAGGCCCACGGGCCTGCGCCTGGTGGGGAGCGTGGGGGAGGCCTTGGCCCCGGAGGTGTGGCGCTGGACCCGGGAGAACCTGGCCTGGCCCGTGGACAACTGGTGGCAGACGGAGCTAGGGGCCCCGGCCCTCGCCACCCCCCTCACCCTTTCCGCCAAGCCGGGCTTCGTGGGGGTGCCCCTGCCCGGGGTGGAGGCCCGGGTGGTGGACGAGCGGGGCGAGGTCCTCCCCCCGGGGGCCAAGGGGCACCTGGTCCTCCTCCGGGCGGGCCCCGCCCAGCTGGTGGACCTCCTTGGAGGGGGAAACCCCTGGCAGGGGGGGCTTTACTGGACCGGGGACCTGGCGGTGATGGACGAGGAGGGGTATTTCCGCATCCTGGGGCGCTCGGAGGAGGTGATCAAGGTGGGGGAAGCCAGGCTCGGCACCGCCGAGGTGGAGGCCGCCGCCCTCACCCACCCCCAGGTGGCGGAGGCGGCGGCCATTGGGGTCCCGGGGGAAGAGGGGGAGGAGATCGTGGTCTTCGTGGTGCCCAAGCAGGCGGTACCCGAGGAGCTCAAACCCCTCCTGGCGGAAAAGCTCAAGGCCCACCTCCTGCGCCACCTGGGCCCCGTGCCCCCGCCCCGGGTCCTCTTCGCCGAAAGCCTCCCCCGCACCCGGAGCGGCAAGATCCTGCGGCGCCTCTTAAAGGCGGAGCTTTTGGGCCTAGACCCGGGGGACACCTCGGGACTGGAGGAAAGCTATGGCGGTGGAAAAACTCCTTAGGGCGGAAGAAAGGCTTTGGGCCCCAGAACCCTTGCGGCAAGCGGCCAACCTGAAGGACCTCGCTGCGGAGTACCGGCGGAGCCTGGAAGACCCCGAGGGCTTCTGGGGGGAGTGGGCGAAGCGGTTCTACTGGGAGAAGCCCTTCCAGAAGGTCCTGGAGTGGCACCTCCCCGAGCACCGCTGGTTCCTGGAGGGCACCACCAACGCCGTCTACAACGCCCTGGAGCGCAACGTGGAGCGGGGCCTGAGGAACAAGGTGGCCCTCCTCTACCTCTCCGAGGACGGCCGGGAAGCGAAGCTCACCTACGGGGAACTCCTGGACCGGGTGCGCCGCCTGGCCACGGCGCTTAAAGGGCTTGGGGTGGGCAAGGGGGACCGGGTGGTGATCTACATGCCCCTCACCCTGGAGGGGGTCATCGCCATGCTGGCCGTGGCCTACCTGGGGGCCATCCACAGCGTGGTCTACGCCGGGCTCGGGGTGGCGGCCTTGAGGGAGCGCATCCTGGATGCCGGGGCCAAGCTCCTCATCGCCGGGGACGTGAGCTACCGGAGGGGGAAGGGCGTGGACCTCCGGTCCATCGTGGAGGAGGCCATTCGGGACCTTCCCCTGAAGGTCATCTGGTTCCAACGGGCCTACCGGGCGGAGCTTCCCGAGGGGCATTACGACCTCCACGAGCTCCTCTGGAACACCCCCCCGGAGGCCCGGGCGGAGATGGTGGAGGCGGAACACCCCCTCTTCATCCTCTACACCTCGGGCTCCACGGGCAAACCCAAGGGGGTGGTCCACGTCCACGGGGGCTACATGGTGGGCACCACCTACCACCTGCGCACCTTCTTTGACGTGAAGGACGAGGACGTCTTCTGGGCCACCAGCGACATCGGCTGGATCGTGGGCCACTCCTACATCGTCTACGCCCCCCTCTTGGAAGGCATCACCTCCGTGCTCCGGGAAGGGGCCCCGGACTACCCCGACCCCGGGGCCTTCTGGCAGGTGGTGGAGCGGTACCGGGTGAACGTGATGTTCACCGCCCCCACGGCGGTGCGGCTTTTCATGAAGTACGGCCCCGAGTGGCCCAAGCGGTACGACCTCTCCTCCTTGCGCCTCCTCGCCGTGGCGGGCGAGCCCCTAAACCCCGAGGCCCTGCGCTGGGCCTACGCCCACCTGGTGGAGGGGGGCCAGCGGGGCTTCGTGGCGGACAACTGGTGGCAGACGGAGCTGGGCGGGCCCACCCTGGGCACCCCCCTCGCCCTTCCCGCCAAGCCGGGGTTTGCCGGGGTAGCCTTGCCGGGGGTGGAGGCCTTGGTGGTGGACGAGGAGGGGAAGCCCGTCCCCCCGGGGCAAGGGGGGCTTTTGGCGCTCAAAAGGCCCTTCCCCCACATGATGCGCACCGTCTGGGGCAACCACGAGCGCTACCTCCAGTACTGGCGCGAGGTGCCGGGAGGGGTCTACGCCGCCGGGGACGTGGCGGTGATGGACGAGGAGGGTTATTTCAGCATCCTGGGCCGGGCGGACGACGTCCTCAACGTGGCCGGCCACCGCATCGGCACCGCGGACGTGGAGAGCGCCTTGGTTTCCCACCCGGCGGTGGCGGAGGCGGCGGTGATCGGCGTGCCCGACCCCCTGAAGGGGGAGGCCATCAAGGCCTTCGTGGTGTTGCGCGCCGGGCAAACCCCTTCGGAGGAGCTAAGGGAAAGCATCGTGCAGCACGTGCGCAGGGAGTTGGGGCCCATCGCCACCCCCAGCGAGGTGGTCTTCCTGGAGAAGCTCCCCAAGACGCGCTCGGGGAAGATCCTGCGCCGCCTCCTCAAAGCCCAGGAACTGGGCAAGGACCCCGGGGACCTCTCCACCCTGGAGGAGTAGCCTCCTCTCCTCACCTCCCCACCCCCTCGAGGGGGTGGGTTTTGGCTTCCTAGCCCCCCTTCTCCCCGGGGAAACCCTGGCTTTTGCGCATGGTCGCAAAGCCCCCGTTTCTTGACACCCCCCTCATCCTTCCCTAAGATTGCCGCTAACCGCGAGGGAAGCTTTGCTGGCGGAAGCGCGTACCGCTTCCCAAGCGGGGGAGGGAGTTATGAGCGGGCTAGAAGCTTACTGGAAGGAAAACCTAAACCTTATCCGAAACCTCCTCATCATTTGGGCTTTGGTTGGCTATGTCTTGGGCATCCTCTTGGCAGAACCCCTCAACGCCATCCGCCTCTTCGGCGGCCCCCCCTTGGGGTTTTGGATCGCCCAGCAGGGGAGCATCTACGTGTTTGTGATCCTCATCTTCTACTACGCCTACCGCATGGCCGCTTTGGACCGGAAGTACGGCTTTGAGGACTAGGAGGTTGGTATGACCGCGGAAGTTTGGACTTGGATCATCGTACTCCTCACCTTCGCCCTCTACCTGGGCATCGGCTACTGGGCCCGCGTGCGGGAGACCACGGGGTTCTACGTGGCAGGCCGCGGCGTACCCCCCGTGGCCAACGGGGCCGCCACCGCCGCCGACTGGATGTCGGGGGCGAGCTTCATCTCTATGGCAGGCCTCATCTCCTTCCTCGGGTTTGACGGGGCGGTGTACCTCATGGGCTGGACGGGAGGGTACGTCCTCCTCGCCCTCCTCCTCGCCCCTTACCTGCGCAAGTACGGCAAGTTCACCGTGCCCGAGTTCGTGGGGGACCGGTACTACTCCAACGTGGCCCGGGTGGTGGCGGTGATCTCCGCCCTCTTCGTTTCCTTCGTGTACGTGGTGCCCCAGCTCCGGGGCGTGGGCATCGTCCTTTCCCGCTATCTAGGGGTGGATGTGGCCACGGGCGTGTGGGCCGCCGTTTTGGTCACCGCCTTCATCGCCGTAATCGGTGGGATGAAGGGCATCACCTGGACCCAGGTGGCCCAGTACACCGTGCTCATCATCGCCTACCTCATCACCGGCATCGCCCTCGCCAACCTCCTCACGGGAAACCCCATCCCCCAGCTCGCCTTCACCTTCTCAGACTTCGCTGTGCGGCTTAGCCAACTGCAGGTGGAACTTGGCCTCAACGAATATGTCAAGCCCTTCCAAAGCCTGAGCCAGCTCAACGTCTTCCTCATCACCCTAACCCTCATGGTGGGTACGGCCGGCCTACCCCACGTGATCATCCGTTTCTACACCGTGCCCAAGGCCTCCGACGCCCGCTGGAGCGCCGGGTGGGCCCTCCTCTTCATCGCCCTTCTCTACACCACCGCCCCCGCTGTGGCCGTCTTCTCCAAGTACAACCTCCTGAACACCTTGGCCAACAAGCCGGTGGAGGAAGTGCAGCAGATTGACTGGGTGCAGAAGTGGAGCAAGACGGGCCTTCTCAAGCTGGAGGACAAAAACGGGGACGGCATCTACCAAATCACCGCTAGCCGCGACACCAACGAGATCACCATTGACCGGGACATCATCGTCCTCTCCACCCCCGAGGTGGCGAAGCTTTCCCCCATCGTGGTAGGCCTGGTGGCGGCAGGCGGCCTGGCGGCGGCGCTTTCCACAGCGGCGGGGCTTCTCATCGTCATGGCCAGCGCCATCTCCCACGACCTCTACACCCGCATCATCAACCCCCAGGCCTCGGAGACCACCAAGCTCACCATCGCCCGGGTGGTGATCCTCCTGGTCACGGTCCTCGCAGCCCCCTTTGGCATCAACCCGCCCGCCTTCATCGCCCAGCTGGTGGCCTTTGCCTTCGGGCTTGCCGCCAGCACCTTCTTCCCCGCCATCCTCCTGGGCATCTTTGACCGCAGGATGAACACCCAGGGGGCGGTGGCCGGGATGCTCGTAGGGCTGATCTTCACCGCCACCTACATCGTGGGCACGAACTACCTGGGCTGGCCCCGCTTCGTCTTCGGTATCTCCCCGGAGGGCATCGGCACCGTGGGCATGCTCCTCAACTTCCTGGTAGCCTACCTGGTCTCCCGGGCCACGCCCCCGCCCCCCGCAGAGATCCAGAAGCTGGTGGACGAGATCCGCGTGCCCAAAGGGGCGGGCCAGGCGGCAGAGCACTAAGGCCAAACCCCCCGGGGCTCCCCGGGGGGTTTTCCTTTTGGCCTCACCCTAGAATGAAGTATGGTACTTGGCTACCTCCGCTTTTACCTGGGAAGCTTGACGGCCCTCTTCCTCTTCTACCTAGGGGGCCACTACGCCCTGGGCCTTCCCTTCCCCACCCCCGGCTTCCTCCTGCGCCTTGCCCTCGCGGCCCTGATAGGCATGGGCCTTGGCGTTTTTTACCACCGGCTTTGGCCCCTTCCCCCGCCAGGCCTAGGGCGCGTGGTGCGGCTTTTCGTCCTTCTGCCCCCTGCCTTTGTCCTGGGCTTAGGGCTGACCCTAGCCCTGGGCGGGCAGGCGGCCTACCACTTCCTGGTCCCCCTCCTCGCCTGGCTCACCCCGGATTATGGACCCAAGAACGGTCCCACCCCTGAACGCCCTTCCCGAGGCTGAACGGGAAGCCCTCCTTCAAGAGGCCAGGGAGGAGCGCCACCCCCCAGGCACCCCTTTCCTGGAGCAAGGGGGAAGGCCGGCCCGGGCGGTCTACCTGGTCCTGGAAGGAGAGGTGGCCCTCCGGGACGGGGAAAGGGAGGTGGACACCCTGGAGCCCGGGGAGTTTTTCGGGTTCCCGTCCCTCCTTTCCGGGGAGCCCCCGGCGTTTAGCGTGGTGGCCAAGACCCCGGTGCGCCTCCTATGTTTCCCCGAGGAGAGCTTCCGCAAGCTCCTCGCCTACCCCGAGGCCGCCCGCTTCTTCGGGCAGGGGCTGGTGGAACGGGTACGGCTTAGGGCCCTGCCCGACCTCTCCCTCTTCGCCCCCGTGGGGCGGCTCGTGCGGCGAAAGCCCGTCTTCATCGCCCCGGAGGCCCCGGTGCAGGAGGCGGCGAGGAGGATGCGGGAGGAGGGCATAAGTAGCCTCCTGGTGGCCTCGGACCCCCCGGGCATCCTCACGGACCGGGACCTGAGAAACCGGGTGCTGGCGGAGGGCCTTCCCCCCTCCACGCCCGTGGCGGCGGTGATGACCGCTCCCCTCTTCGCCCTGCCGGCGGATACCCCCCTTTACGAGGCGGTGGCGGCCATGGTGGAGCGGGGGATCCACCACCTGCCCCTCACGGAAGGGGGGAAGTTGGTGGGCGTGGTCACCCACACGGACCTTCTCCTTCACCAGGCGCAAAGCCCCCTTCTCCTCCTGCGGCGGATTGAGCGCCTGGAGCTCGCCCGTTATAGCGCCGAGGTGGCCCACCTGGTGGAGGGGCTTTTTCAAAAGGGCCTCGAGGCCCTGGAGATCGGTCGGGTGGTGGCCTCCTTGAACGATGCCCTGATCCGGCGCCTGGTGAAGGAGGCGGAAGCGGCCTTAGGGCCACCCCCTATCCCCTATAGCTTCATGGTCTTCGGCTCGGAAGGCCGAAAGGAGCAAGCCCTCCTCACCGACCAAGACAACGCCTTGGTCCTGGCGGAAGGAGGGCACGAGGCCTACTTCCAGGCCCTGGCGGAGCGGGTGGTGGGGGGGCTTTTGCAGGCGGGGATCCCCGAGTGCAAAGGGGGCTACATGGCCACCCGCTGGCGCATGCCCCTGGCGGACTGGATCGCCACCTTCCGCCGCTTCATGGAAACCCCCGAGCCCCAGGCCCTCCTGGAAACCCAGATCTTCTTTGACTTCCGGAGCGCCGCCGGGGCCCTTTCCCTGAAACCCCTGGAGGAAGCCATTCTGGAAGGGGCCAAGCGGGGGGTCTTCCTCTACCACCTGGCCCGGGCCAGCCTGGAGTTCCGCCCCCCCTTGGGCTTCCTGGGCCGGGTGCGCACGGAAGAAGGCTTTATAGACCTCAAGCGCTCCGCCCTCGCCCCCATCGTGTCCCTGGCGAGGCTTTACGCCCTCCTGGCGGGAAGCGCCGCCAAGGGCACGGTGGAAAGGCTACGCATAGCGGCGGAAGCGGGGACGCTAAGCCGGGAAGGGGCGGAAAGGCTGGAGGAGGCCTTCCGCTTCTTCTTCGGCCTGCGGCTCGCCCACCAGCTCAAGGCCTTCCGGGAAGGGAGGCCCGTGGAGAACCGGGTGCTCTGGACCGCCCTCTCCGCTGGGGAAAAACGGCGGGCCCTCGAGGGGTTTAGGGCCATCCAGGAAATCCAGGAGAGCACGGCAAGCCGCTTTAACCTGCGATGAAGGAAAAAGCCTTTGCCCTTTTCCTCCTCGCCCTCTTCCTCTTCACCCTGCCCCTAAGCCTCCTCTTCCGGGGGGTGGAGGGGCCTTTGGGGCTTCCCCCCCTTTACCTCTACCTCTTCGGGGCCTGGGCCTTGGTGGTCTTTCTGGCCTTTCTCCTCTTCCGCCGGCCATGAGCCCTTGGACGCTTCTTTTAGGCCTTTTCCTCTACCTCGGCCTCCTCTTCCTGGTGGCCCTGTGGGGGGAAGGCCGCCCGCGCCTCACGCAAAGCCCTTGGGTCTACGCCCTCTCCCTGGCGGTCTACGCCACCGCCTGGACTTTCCTGGGGAGCGCCGGCCGGGCGGCCACGGAGGGGGCCACCTTCCTCCCCATCTACCTGGGCCCCACCCTCACCCTCCTCCTCTGGCCCTGGCTCCACGGGAGGCTCCTCGCCCTGGCCAAGACCCACCGCCTCACCTCCTGGGCGGACTTCCTCCACCTCCGCTACGGCCCCGGGCCCCTAGCCCCCCTGGCGGCGGGGTTTTTGGTGGTGGGGCTTTTGCCGTACCTGGCCCTGCAGCTTAAGGCCATCGCCCAAGCCTTCCTCTTCCTAAGCGGGGAAAAGGCTCCCCTGGCGGACGTGGCCCTCCTCACCGCCCTTCTCCTCGCCCTCTTCGCCATCCTCTTCGGCACCCGCCGCCTGGACCCCTCGGAGCGCCACCCGGGCCTGGTCCTGGCGGTGGCCTTTGAGTCCTTGGTGAAGCTCTTCGCCCTCCTCCTGGTGGGCGCCTTCGTCCTCCTGAGCCTGGGAAACCCCTTTCCCCTCGCCCAAGCCCGCCCCGACCTCCACCCCCTCCTCCTGCCCCCCGAGGGGCTTTCCGGGCACCTCGCTTGGGTGAGCCTGGTGGCGCTTTCCGCCCTCGCCTTCCTCTTCCTGCCCCGGCAGTTCCACGTGGGGGTGGTGGAAAGCCAAGACCCCAGCCACCTGCCCAAGGCCGCCTGGGCCTTCCCCCTCTACCTCCTCCTCATCAACCTGCCCATCCTCCCCTTGGCCCTCTGGGGAAGGCTTCTTTTGCCCGGGGAAAACCCCGACCTCTACGTCCTCGCCCTGCCCCTTCTTGCGGGAAACCCCTGGGTGGCCTTCCTGGCCTTCTTGGGGGCGGTTTCCGCCGCCACGGCCATGGTGGTGGTGGAGGGGCTTGCCCTTTCCATCCTGCTTTCCAACCACCTCCTCTCCCCCCTCCTCCTGCGCTACCGGGCCCTGGGAAGCCTCCTCCTTTGGCGAAGGCTCGCCATCCTCTTCGTGATGCTCCTCGCCTACCTCTACTTCCGCCTGGCGGGGGAGGCCTACGCCCTGGTGGGCATGGGGCTCATCTCCTTCGTGGCCGTGACCCAGCTGGCCCCGGCGGCCCTCCTCGGCCTCTACTGGAAAGGGGCCACGGGCACAGGGGCCTTGGCGGGGCTCGTGGCCGGGATCCTCCTCTGGGCCTACACCCTCTTCCTGCCCGCCCTGGCCCGCTCGGGCTGGCTTCCCCAGGCCTTCCTGGAAGGCCCCCACCCCCTCCTGCGCCCGGAGGGGCTCTTGGGCCTAAAGGGCCTAGACCCCATCACCCACGGCTTTTTGGTGAGCTTTGGGGTAAACCTGGCCCTTACCCTGGGCATCTCCCTTTTTAGCCGGGGAAGACCCCAACGGGAAGGGCGCACCGGGGAGGTGGGGGCGCTCGCCGCCCTTTTGGAAAGGGTCTTGGGCCGGGAGGCGGCGGAGGGTTTCCTGAGGGAAGCCCAGGGGCTTTCGGGGAGGGAGGCCGCCCTGCGGGCCGAAGCCCTCCTCTCCTCCGCCATCGGCCCGGCCACGGCGAGGCTCCTACTCCTTTCCGTCACGCAAAAGGCCCCCGGGGAAGAGGGCTACACCCCCCTCCTGGAGGAGGCGGCCCGCGAGTCCAAGGAGGTGCGGGCCTACGCCCAAGCCCTGGAGGCGGCAAGGCGGGAGCTGGCCGAGGCCTACGAGCGGCTCAAGGCCCTGGACCAAGCCAAGGACGAGCTCCTTTGGGCGGTTTCCCACGAGCTCAAGACCCCCCTCACCGCCGTGCGGGCCCTGGCGGAGATCCTGCGGGACCACCCGGACCTCCCGGAGGAGGAAAAAGGGCGCTTCACCGCCCTCCTGGCCAAGGAAACGGAAAGGCTTTCCCGCCTGGTGGAGGAAATCCTGGCCTACGCCAGGCTCCAGGCAAACCCCGCCTTGGAGAAGCGGCCCACGGACCTAAAGGCCTTGGCGGAGGAGGCCCTAAGCCTCGCCGAACCCCTGGCCCGGGAGCGGGGAATTAGACTGGAAAGGGCCTTGACCCCACTCTTCACCCACACCGACCGGGACCGGGTTCTCCAGGTGCTCCTCAACCTCCTCACCAACGCCGTGCGCCACGCCAAAAGCCGGGTACGCCTGGAGCTTGCCCCAAAAGGGCAAGAAGCCCTTTTCCGCGTCCTGGACGATGGCCCTGGGGTCCCGGCGGAAGCCCGGCCCCGGATCTTTGAGCCCTTCCAAAGCCTTTCGGGCGGCACGGGGCTTGGCCTTTACCTGGCAAGGCGCCTTGCCGAGGCCTTGGGGGGAAGGCTTTACCTGGAGGAAGGGGAAGGCGGGGCCTTCGCCTTTACCTTGCCCTTGGAGGTGGCGGATGCGGGTTCTCTTGGTGGATGACGAGGAGAGCATCTTGGTGCCCCTAGAGTTTCTCCTGCGCAAGGCAGGGTACGAGGTGGCCTTGGCCAAGACGGGAGAGGAGGCCCTCGAGGCGGTGGAGCGAGGCCCCGTGGACCTGGTGGTCTTAGACCTGATGCTCCCTGGCCTAGACGGCTTCGCCGTCCTGGAGCGCCTAAAAGCCCGCCCAAGCCCCCCCAAGGTCCTGGTCCTCACCGCCCGGGGCCGGGAGGCGGACCGGGCCAAGGCGGAGGCCCTGGGGGCGGAGGGGTTTTTGGGCAAGCCCTTCGCCACGGAGGACTTCCTCGCCCGGGTGCGGGGGCTCTTGGAGGGGGCATGAGGGAGGCCCTGCGCTTTTTGGGCGCCCTCCTCTTGGGCCTCCTCCTGGTGGGGGGGACGGTGGGGGCGGGGCTTTTCCTCCTCCTCCAAGGGGAGGAGGCCCTGGCACGGGAACTCCTCCGGGTGGCCCAGGAGAAGGCCTTTCTCCTCCTCTTCCTGGGCCTCCTCTTCGCCCTGGTGCTGGCCGCCCTCCTCCACCCCCTTTTCCTGGGGTACCTGGCCGCCACCCGGGCCCTGGGCCAGGAGGCGGAGGTCCTCCTGGCCCATCCCGGCCACCGCCTGCGCCTCAAGGGACCCTTTGAGCTTCAGGCCTTGGCCAGGCTCATCAACCGCCTGGCCGAGGAAAAGGAAGCCCTGGAAAAGGAGGTGGAAACCCGCATCGCCGAGGCCAAGGCCCTCTTGGAGCGGGAGCGGGAAATCCTGGCCGCCCTCATCGCCCACCTGCCCCAAGGGGTGGTGCTGGCAAGCCCAAAGGGCCAGGTCCTCCTCTACAACCCCCCGGCCCGCAGGCTCCTTGGGGAAGGGCTAGGGGCGGGCAAGAGCCTCTTCGGCCTCCTAGACCGGGGGCTCCTGGCCCACGCCCTGGCCCTCCCCGAGGAGCGCTTCCTCACCCAAGGGCCCA
The DNA here is from genome assembly GCF_022760925.1 of Thermus hydrothermalis. Taxonomy (NCBI): domain Bacteria; kingdom Thermotogati; phylum Deinococcota; class Deinococci; order Thermales; family Thermaceae; genus Thermus; species Thermus hydrothermalis. The sequence goes on from NZ_JAKTNT010000013.1 coordinate 50,672, forward strand.
GGGGGCCCCTGCGCCTCCAGGCGGTGGCCTTGGCGGAAGGGGGCTTTCTGCTCCTTTTGGAAGAGGCGCAGGAGGAGGGGGAGCTAAAGGAGGCCACCTTGCACCGCTTAAGGGACAAGCTGGCGGGGCTTAGGGCCATGGTGGAGGCCTTGGCGGAGGAGGTGCCCCACCCCCTCCTCGCCCAAGCCCGGGCCACGGCGGAGGCCCTTTCCCACCTGGTGGAAGCGCTCAAGGCCCCGGCGCAGGTGGAGGAGGTGCGGGCGGAAGACCTCCTTTCCCTTTTGGCGGAGGCCCTGGAGCGGGAGGCGGGGCTTTCCCCGGGGTTTGCCCTAAGGGAAGGGGCCGAGGGGTTTTTGGTGCAAGCGGACACCTACGCCCTGGCCCGGGGCCTCGCCGCCACCTTGGGAAACGAGGAGGAGGTCTTTCTGGAAGGGGCACGGCAAGGGGGTCTCTTCCGCCTCACCCTAAGCTTCCCCCACCCCGCCCCAAAGCCCCACCCCCTCCTGCAGGAGGCGGTGGAGGCCGCCCGGGGAAGCCTTTGGCGGGAGGGTGGCCGGCTTCACCTCCTCCTCCCGGCCAGGGAAGCGCCAAGCCTCCCCGTCCCCCAAGGACCCCCACCCCGGGCCGAGGTGGTGGACCCCGCCCTGCTCCAGGTGCCGGAGGCCCTGGAGGAGGCCCCCTTGGAGGGCCTCCTCTACACCGCCTTTGACCTGGAGACCACCGGCCTAGACCCGGAAAAGGACGCCATCATCGCCCTAGGGGCGGTGCACGTGCTGGGGCGAAAGGTGCTCTACCAGGAAACCTTTGAGGCCCTGGTGGACCCCGGGCGCCCCGTCCCCAAGGCGGCCACGGAGGTGCACGGCCTCACCTGGGAGATGCTTAAGGGCAAGCCCAGGCTGGAAGAGGTCCTCCCCGCCTTCAAGGCCTTCCTGGAGGACACGGTGCTCCTGGCCCACAACGGGGCCTTTGACCTGGCCTTTCTGCGGAAGGTGGGGGTGGGGGAGCCCCCCTTGGTGGACACCCTCCTCCTCGCCCACCTCCTCTTCCCCGACCTCAAGGACCACCGCCTCGAGGCCCTGGCGGAGCGCTTCGGGGTCCCCGTGCTCGGCCGGCACACCGCCCTCGGGGACGCCCTCATGACCGCGGAGGTCTTCGCCCGCATGGTGCCCCTCCTGAAGGAGAAGGGCTACGCCACCCTGGGAGCGGTGCTTTCCGCCTGCAAGCGGCTCCCCCTGGCCCGGCTCAAGTACTAGCGGGCCCTAAGGGCCTTCTGCCCAATGTCCTTCCGGTAGACCGCCCCCGGGAAGCCCACCCGCGGGATGAAGGCGTAGGCCCGGGCCAGGGCCTCCTCCAGGTCCTTCCCCAGGCCCACCACGTTCAAAACCCTCCCCCCAGTGGAAAGAAGCCGCCCCCCCTCCCACCGGGTGCCCGCATGGAAGACCAGGACCCCTTCCGGGGGCTCGGGCACGTGGAGGGGGATGCCCTTTTTGGGGGCCTCGGGGTAGCCGGGGGCGGCCAGGACCACGCAGGCGGCGGCCCCTTCCTTCCAAGAAAGCTCGGTTCCCGCAAGCCTTCCCTCCGCCACCCTAAGGGCGAGCTCCACCAGGTCGCTTCGCAAGAGGGGAAGCAACGCCTGCGCCTCGGGGTCGCCGAAGCGGGCGTTGAACTCCAGGACCTTGGGGCCCTCCCGGGTGAGCATGAGCCCGGCGTAGACCACCCCCCGGTAGACCACCCCTTCCGCCCGGAGGCCCCGGATTAAGGGCTTCAGGATCTCCTCCTCCACCCGGCGCAGGGTGGCGGTGTCCATGGGGTACGGGGCCACCGCCCCCATCCCCCCGGTCATGGGGCCCTGGTCCCCGTCCAGGAGGCGCTTGTGGTCCTGGGAAGGGAGGAGGGGAAGGATGGTCTCCCCGTCGGTGAGGGCGAGCACCGTGGCCTCCTCCCCCTCCAGGTACTCCTCTATCACCACCTCCCCCCCCTCGGGGCCCGAGAGGAGGTTGAGGACCGCCTGCTTGGCCTGGTGTAGGTCAAAGGCCACCGTGACCCCTTTGCCGGCGGCGAGCCCCGAGTCCTTCACCACGATGGGCACCCCCACCTCCTCCAGGTACTCCAGGGCCTCGAGGGCCTCGGTGAAGACCCGGTAGCGGGCCGTGGGGATGCCGTGGCGCTCCATAAGCCCCTTGGCGAAGGCCTTGGAGCCCTCAATCATGGCCGCCTTCTGCGTGGGGCCGAAGATCTTCAGGCCCCGCTCCAAGAAGGCATCGGCAATCCCCTCCACCAAGGGGGCCTCGGGCCCCACCAGGGTGAGGTCTATGCCCTCCGCCAAGGCCCAGTCCGCCAAAGCCTCCACGTCCCCATTCCAAGGGACGAGCTCCGCCAAGGCCGCCATCCCGGCGTTGCCGGGGGCAGCGTACAGCTTCTCCACCAGCGGGCTTTCCGCCGCCTTCCAAAGGAGGGCGTGCTCCCGCCCCCCGCCGCCCACCACCAGAACCCTCATAGGGGGGATTCTACCCGCTCCCAAAGCGCCAAGGCCGCCCCTCCCACCTCGGGCAGGCGGGCAAGCTCCTCCCGCAGGGGCAGGTGGGGCGCGGCGAGGAGGTGGGCGAGGAGAAAGGCCCCCCGCACCCAAGGGTTGCGGGAGGCGGCGAAGGCCTCGGGCCAAAGCTCTTCCTTGCCCCAAAGGGCCAGGGCGGAAAGGGCCCGGGCGTAAAGGGCCCGCTCCCTAGGGGGCAGGGCGTAAAGGGCTTCCCGAAAGGCCAAGAAGGCCTCGGGGGGCCGGGCCAGGCCCAAGAGCAGGAGGCGCACCGCCCTGGGGTAAAGCCAGTGCTCCAGGCGGAGAACCCGGGCCTCCACCTCCTCCTCCCGGTCCCCAGGCAGGACGGGCACCCGCCCCTGGAGGACGATGGGCCCCGTGTCCACCCCTTGGTCCACGAAGTGGACCGTGGAGCCCGTTTCCTTTTCCCCCGCCTCCAGGACCCGCCGGTGCACGTGGAGGCCGGGGTAATCGGGGAGGAGGGAAGGGTGGATGTTGAGGAGGCGGCCATACCACCCTTCCACGAAGCCCGGGGAGAGGAGGCGCATGAAGCCGGCGAGGAGGACCACGTCCACCTCCATGGCCCGCAAAAGGGCCTGGGCCTCCCCCTCAAAGGCCTTCCGTCCCCGCCAGGGAAGGGCCTCCGCCCGCACCCCCCGCCTCCTGGCCCGCTCCAGGGCAGGGGCCTCGGGGTTGTCGGAGAGGACGAGGACCACCTCCCCCAAGGGGTTCCCAGGGGGGAAGGCCTGAAGCAGGGCCTCCAGGTTCGTCCCCCGCCCGGAGGCCAGGACCGCCATCCGGGCCCTCTGGCCCAGGGGAAAGGGCCAGGCCATCTAGCCCTCCAGGGCCTCGGGGTGGTGTTTCTGCCAGTAGCGCACCAGCCCCTGCAGGTTCATGTAAGGGGGGTCGGCGAGCTCGTAAAGGCGCATCCCCGCCTCGTCCACCCCCGCCCGCTTCAGGCCCTCCCGCCAGTAGGCCTCAAAGCGCCGGGTCATCTCCTCTTGGGAGAGGCCTTCCTTAAGGCGGCTTAGCGTAAAGCCCGCCCAATCCTCCAGGACCTGGCGCAGGGCGAGAAGGTGCGCCTCCACGTCCCGGTACGCCCCGAAGTGGGTGAGGTAGAGGGCCTCGGGGCGCAGGGAGAGGAGGCGGTCCAAGGAGGCGTACCAGCTTTCCAGGTGGATGTCCGGGGGGGGCGTGGGGGGAAGCACCGGCCCCGGGGCGATGCGCACCCCGGCGATGTCCCCGGCGAAGACCACCCCCTCCACCCGGTAGGCGTGGTGGTGGGAGGCGTGGCCCAGGGTTTCCAAGGCCTGCACCTTCACCCCGCCCAGGTCCACCACCTCCCCGTCCTCGAGGGCCCGCACCCTTTCCGGGGGGATGCCCTTTAGCTCCCCCCAGAGGGGCTTAAGGAGCGCCCCATAGATGCGCTCCGCCGAGGCCAAAAGCTTGGAGGGGTCCACCAGGTGAGGGGCCCCCTTGGGGTGGACGTAGACCGTGGCCCCAAGCTCGGCCAGGCGCCAGGCGGCCCCGGCGTGGTCCAGGTGGATGTGGGTGACGAAGACGTGGCGCACCGCCTCGGGCTCCACCCCGTGAGCCCTTAAGCCTTCCACCAGGCGGGGATAGGTGCTTTCGGGGCCCGTTTCTATCAGGACGGGCCCTTGGGGGGTATCCAGGAGGAAACTGGCGATCACCCTCTCCGCCCCCTGGAACCCCAGGTCCAACACCCTCACCACGGCCGCTCCTCCTTGGGGCCGATGCGGGTGTGGAGGGTGCCTACGCCCTCCACCGCCACCTCGAGGCGGTCCCCAGGCTCCAGGGCCCCCACCCCTTCCGGGGTTCCGGTGAGGACCACGTCCAAGGGCTCCAGGGTCATGAAGGTGGAGATATAGGAGAGGATCTCCGCCACGCTAAAGATCATCTGGGAGGTGTGCCCCTCCTGCCGAAGCTCCCCGTTCACGTAGGTGCGGATCCAGACGTTCTGGGGGTCCAGATCGGTTTCCAGCCAAGGCCCCAAGGGCAGGAACTTATCGGCGCTTTTGGCCCGCACCCACTGCAGGTCCTTCTTCTGGGCGTCCCGGGCGGTGATGTCCACGGCCGCGGTATACCCGAGGACGTGGTCCAAGGCCTTTTCCGGAGGGACGTTGCGCATCCGGTCCCCCACCACCACGGCGAGCTCCCCCTCGTAGTGGAGCTCCCCCGTGAAGAAGGGGTAGGGCACCGCATCCCCCGTGTTCCAGGGGTCCATGGGGTTGCCCGGGTGGGCCAGGGCGTTCGGGGCCTTGAGGAAGAGCCCGGGCTCCTGGGGGAGGTCGTGGCCGAAATCGTGCCCCATCTCCCGGATGTGCTCCCTGTAGTTTCGCCCCACGCAGACGATCTTGCTCGGGGTCGCCGGCACCAGAAGCCGGACCGAGGCCAAATCGTAGCGCCTGCCCGTGGGGTTCCCCCCGGGGCCATCGGTTTCCAAGACCACTTCCCCTTCCAGGATGCCCCAGCTCCCGCCGTTAAACCTCAGGATCTTCATGCCCCAAAGCTACCACCTTCCCTTCAGGATTTGTAGGCCCCTCAAGGCCACCACCAGGGCCACCAGCAACACCGCAAGCCGGCCCTCCCCGGGCACCTCCAGGAAAAAGACCAGGTAGCCGAAAAGGGCCCCAAAGGGGATGGGGTAAACCCCCCGCCTCCTCCGCCACCAAAGGAGATGGTAGACGCCCGCCACCAGGAGGGCGAAAAGGGCGGAAAGAAGGGCCTCCTGTGGGAACCATACCAGGAAGAAGCCCAAGGAGGGGGCGATGCCCCCGCCCCCCCGGAAGCGGAAAAAAAGGGGCCAGGTGTGCCCCGCCACCACCGCCGCCCCAGCCCAGGGGCGCCAAGCCTCAGGGGTCAAAAACCCCACCAAGGCCCCTTTGCCCACGTCAAAGAGCACCACCCCAAGGGCGGCCCAGGGCCCCTTCTGCCGGAAAACCCCCGAACCCCCCGGAAGGTCCTTTCCCCGCACCTCCGGAAAGAAGAGAAGCCCCCCCACCAAGGAGCCCAGGAGGTAGGCCAAGAGCACGTACCCCATGCCCCCATTCTTGCAAAAGGCCTCCCGTTGCCCTATCCTGAGGATGGAAGTTTCCATGAAGCGCTTCCACCCAGGTGCCAGGCCATGAGAAAGAAGAAGCCCACCATCCACGAGGTGGCCGCCCGGGCCGGCGTGGGCCTGGGCACGGTGAGCCGGGTGCTCAACAACCACCCTGCGGTGCGCCCGGAAACCCGGGCCCGGGTCCTAAGGGCCATGGAGGAACTGGGCTACACCCCTAACCCCCACGCCCGCCGGATCGCCGGGGGCAGGAGCTACACGGTGAGCGTCCTCCTCCCCTTCGTGGCCACGGAGTTCTACCGCAGGCTCATAGAGGGAATAGAGAGCGTCCTCCTGGAAAAGCGCTACGACCTGGCCCTTTTCCCCATCCTCTCCGAGGCCAGGCTCAGGCGCTATTTGGAGAGCCACACCCTGGCCTACCTCACGGACGGCCTCATCCTCGCCTCCTACGACCTCACGGAGCACTTTGAAGGGGGAAAGCTCCCCACGGATCGGCCCGTGGTCCTGGTGGACACCAAAAACCCCCGGTACGACTCCGTCTACCTGGACAACTTCCTGGGCGGGCACATGGCGGGCACCTACCTGGCCCGCTTCCCCGGGGCCATCTTCGCCGTGAAGGTGGAGGAGGAGCCCGACCGCGCCTTCCGCCACACGGTCTTCGCCGAGCGCATGGCGGGGTTTTTGGAGGCGCTAAAGGAGCGGGGCAGGCCTTTCCCGGAGGACCACCTCTACACCACCCGCCTCTCCCCCGAAGGGGGGCGGCTTGCCCTCCGTCACTTCCTGGAGAAGAGCTCCCCGCCCCTCAACGTCTTCGCCGGGGCCGACCAGGTGGCCCTGGGGGTCATGGAGGAGGCGGAAAGGCTCGGCCTCACCCTGGGCAAGGAGGTGCGGGTCCTAGGGTTTGACGGCCACCCCTTCGCCGAGGAGGTGGGGCTTTCCACCATCGCCCAGCCCGTGGAGGCCATGGGGGCGAAGGCGGCGCAACTCCTCCTGGAAAGGATGCAAGGGTACGCCGGCCCCCCAAGGGAGGTACGCTTTGAGCCCCTCCTCATTGAAAGGGCCTCCACCGGAACCCCGCCCGCCGTGCCCTACGTGCCCTAAGCCATGCGCCTGGAAACCTTCGCCCACCTCATCCGCTGGGTCATGCTCCTGCCGGTGGCGGGGCTTCTCCTGGGGGCCTTCTACTTTGCCTGGAACGCTTTTACCGAAGCCCTAAAGGCCCTCTCCCACCCCCTCGAGGAGGCCCTTCCCGCCCTGGTGGGGGCGGTGGACCTGGCCCTTTTGGCCGCCGTCTTCCTCCTCTTCTCCCTGGGCCTTTTTGAGCTCTTCATCCGCCCCCTGGAGCTCCCCATGGGGAACATCCTGGCGGTGGAAAGCCTTTCGGACCTAAAGGCCAAGCTGGGCCAGGTCATCGTCATGATCCTGGTGGTGAAGTTCTTTGAGAAGGCGCTGGGCTTCAAGCCCAATAGCGCCCTGGACTTCCTCCTCTTCGCCGGAGGCGTGGCCCTCCTGGCGGGGGCGCTTTGGCTCGCCAAGGCCAAGGAGTAGTGCTGGTCTACCTGGACCAAAACCACGCAAGCCGCATGGCCAAGCACCTCCTGGGCCAACGGGGCCACGAGGCCTTCGGCCGGCTCTACGAGGCCCTAAAGGGGAGGGTTTTGGCCCCGCCGAGCCCCTTCCACGTCCTGGAAACCCTTTACCCGCAAAGGGGACCTAAGGAGAAGGCGGGCTACCTCCTCCCCGCCCTGCAGGCCCTCTTCGGCCAGCTCTCGGAGGGGTACTGGGTGCGCCCCTGGCAGGAGGTGGCCTGGCGGCAAAGGCGAGGGCTTTACCGGGAAGACCTCCTCTGGCGGGGGGGAAGCTGGGAGGTGCCGGCGGACCTCTCCCCCTTCCAGGGGCTTCCGGAAAGGCTAAGGGGGCTTCCTCCCCTCGAGGCCCTCCACACCGCCCGGGCGGAGATCCTCTCCCGCACGGGGCTAAAGGAGGTGCCCTTCGTCCGCCTCCTCGCCCAGCTCCTCGCCCGCATGGCCACGGACCCCACCCGCAAGCCCCGCCCTTCCGACCTCCTGGATGCGGTGATGGCGGCCACGGTCTACCCCTACGTGGACCTCCTCCTCACCGACCGCTACCTCCGGAACCTCCTCCCCGAAAGGAGCGTGGGGGGTAGGCGGAAAGAGGTGGAGGCCCTGGTCAGGCGCCTCCTTGGGGAGTAGACTGCCCCCGTGAAGGGGATTAAGGACCCCCGCCTCCTGCCCATCGCCGAGAAGGTGGAAGCCGGGGAAAGGCTCACCTTCGCCGAAGGCCTGGTCCTTTACGAAACCCAGGACCTCCCCACCCTCATGCGCCTCGCCAACCGGGTGCGGGAGAGGAAGCACGGCCACAAAACCTACTTCGTCCACTCCATCCGGGTCTCCCAGACCAACATCTGCTACGTGGGCTGCACCTTCTGCGCCTTCCAAAGGCGCTTTGGCGAGGAAGGGGCCTGGGACTGGGACGTGGAGGAGGTGGTGGCCTGGGTTAGGGCCCGCTACCAACCCGGCCTCACGGAAATCCACCTGACCGCCGGCCACCACCCCAAAAGGCCCTTCCAGTACTACCTGGACCTGGTGCGGGCCCTGAAGGAAAGCTTCCCCGGCGTCCAGGTGAAGGCCTGGACGGCGGCGGAGATCCACCACTTCTCCAAGATCGCCCGCCTGCCCTACCGGGAGGTGCTCCAAGCCCTGAAGGAGGCGGGCCTGGACGCCATGCCGGGGGGTGGGGCGGAGATCTTCGCCGAGAGGGTGCGGAAGCGGATCGCCCGGGCCAAGGTGAGCGCCGAGGGCTGGCTGGAAATCCACCGCACCGCCCACGAGCTTGGCATCCCCACCAACGCCACCATGCTCTACGGGCACATAGAAACCCTGGAGGAGCGCCTGGACCACATGGACCGCCTGCGGCGCCTCCAGGACGAAACGGGGGGGTTCATGAGCTTCATCCCCCTGGCCTTCCAGCCCGACGGGAACCAGCTCGCCCGGGAGCTGGGCAAGCGGGAGTTCACCACGGGCCTGGACGACCTCCGGAACCTGGCGGTGGCCCGGCTCTACCTGGACAACATCCCCCACATCAAGGGGTACTGGGCCACCCTCACCCCCGAGCTCGCCCAGGTGTCCCTGGACTGGGGCGTCACCGATATAGACGGCACCCTCATTGAGGAGCGCATCGTGCACATGGCGGGAAGCCCCACCCCGGAAGGGCTTTCCAAGCGGGAGCTCGCCCGCATCATCCTGGCGGCGGGGAGGATCCCCGTGGAGCGGGACGCCCTTTACCGGGAGGTGCGCGTCTGGGACCAGGTGGAGGCCTGATGGCCTACGTCCTGGGGGTGCCCCTTTACGCCAACACCGCCCCCCTTTACCGCTTCCTGGAAGCGGACGGGTTTGCCCTCCGCCACGGGGTGCCGGCGGAGCTGAACCGCATGGTGCTCTCGGGGGAGGTGGGGCTTTCCCTGGTTTCCAGCTACTTCTACCTGAAGCACCAAGACGCCCTGGGCCTCCTTCCCGACTTCTCCGTGGCGGTGCTGGGCCGGGTGTACTCCGTGAACCTCTTCCACAAGGTGCCCCTAAAGGCCCTAAAGCGCATCGCCCTCACCACGGAAAGCGCCACCAGCGTAGAACTCCTCAAGCTCCTCCTCCGGGAAAAGGGGCTGAACCCCGCCTACGCCCAGGCGACTGGGGGCTTGGAGCTCCTGGAAGACCACGACGGCGTCCTCCTCATCGGGGACCGGGCCATAAAGGCCTACGCTGGCCTCCTAAAGGAACTCCCCGAAACCCCCCACGCCCTCCCCACCCGCTTTGGGGAGGTGGAGGTGATGGACCTCTCGGCCCTCTGGTTCCAAAGGACCCGCCTTCCCTTCGTCTTCGCCGTATGGGCCTACCGCAAGGAAAACCCTCCCCCCAAAGCCCTGGTCCAGGCCCTCAGGCGGGCTAGGCGGGAGGGATTGGGCCGGCTTAAGGAGGTGGCGGAGGCGGAGGGAAAGCGGCTTGGCGTGGACCCGGCTCTCCTCCAGCACTACCTCTGGAACTTCCGCTACCACCTGGAGGAGCCGGACCGCCTGGGCCTAGAGGCCTTCGCCGAGGCCTTAGGGCTTCCCTTCCGGCCTTCGTACTATCCGGGATAGCGCTTGACCTCTTATAGCGCTTTAGATATTATCCTCTTGGGCCGAAGGCCCAAAGGAGGCCCGTATGCGTTGGAAACTAGACCCCACCCACACCAGCGTGGAGTTCGCCGTGCGGCATATGATGATCGCCACGGTCAAGGGCACCCTCAACCTCAAGGAGGGATACGTGGAGACGGACGAAAGCGGCAAGCCCCTCCGGGTGGAGGCCCGCCTGGACGCCAAGAGCATCCACACCGGGGTGGCGGACCGGGACAACCACCTGCGCTCCCCGGACTTTTTGGACGTGGAAAACCACCCCGAGATCGTCTTCCGAAGCGAGCGCATCACCCCCTTGGGGGAAGGGCGCTACCGGGTGGAAGGGGAGGTGACCATCCGCGGCGTGACCCGGCCCCTCGCCTTTGAGGTGGAAACCCATGGCCCCGCCAAGGACCCCTGGGGCAACGAGCGCATGGCCGCCCACTTTGAGGGGAAGCTGAACCGCAAGGACTTCGGCCTCACCTGGAACGTGCCCCTGGAGATGGGCGGGGTGCTGGTGGGGGAAGAGGTGCGCTTTAGCGTGGACACCGAGGCGGTGAAGGAAAAGGAAGCGGTGGCCGGGTAATGCCCTTTCCCAGGCGGCTCCTCTCCTTGGCCCTAAGGGTGCGGGACCTGGGGGCCGCCTTGGGGTTTTACCGGGACCTTCTGGGCCTAAAGGTGGAGGCGGACCCACCCCGCTACCGCCTCTTCCCCGAGGGAAGGGGGTTTTGCCTAGAGCTTATCCACGACCCCGAGGCGCCCCTAAGGCCCTACCCCTCCCTGGGGCTATACCACTTCGCCCTCCTCCTCCCGGACCGCAAGGCCCTGGCCGGGGTTTTCCGGAGGCTCCTCGAGGCGGGGGCCCACTTTGAAGGGGCGGCGGACCACGGGGTTTCCGAGGCCCTCTACTTCCGCGACCCCGAGGGAAACGGCCTGGAGCTCTACCGGGACCGCCCCCAAGGGGAGTGGCCCAAGGGGCCCCTCATGTTCACCCTGCCCCTCAACCTGGAAAGGCTCCTGGCGGAAAACCCCAAGGCCACCCCCCTGCCCCCGGAAACCCTCCTCGGCCACCTCCACCTGCACGTGGAAGGCCTCGAGGGGGCGGAGGCCTTCTTCGCCGGGAGGCTCGGCATGGCGGTCACCTTGCGCACCTACCCCGGGGCCCTCTTCTTCGCCTGGGATGGGTACCACCACCACCTGGGGACGAACACCTGGGCGGGAAAGCGCCAAGCCCCGGAAGGGGCCACGGGGCTTCTCGCCTACACCCTCCTGGACCCCTTTGGGCGGGAGGAAACCCTCTTGGACCCCGTGGGGGCGCGGGTGCGCTTGACAGGCCGAGGGGATGCCCCCTAGACTTGGGGGCAATATGCGGAGGCTAGGGCGCTACTTCGGCTTTTATTATCCCGCCGGGGGCGCCCTGCGGTCCGCATAGGTTTTCACCGCAACCGGGCGCCCCCAAAAGGGGGCGCCCAAGGTTTTTGGGAGGGGAGCATGCTCATCGTGATGAAGCGGGGACACACGGAAGCGGAGCTGGCAGAGGTGGTGCGGGAGATTGAAAAGGTGGGCTACCGGCCCCACGTCTCCCGCGGGGTGGAGACCACCCTGGTGGGGGCCATCGGGCGGGGCCCGACGCCGGAGCTTATGGAGCATTTCCGAGCGCTCCCTGGCGTGGCGGAGGTCATCCCCATCTCCAAGCCTTGGAAGCTGGCGAGCCTCGAGGTCCAGCCCTTCCCCACCGTCCTGGAGTTCCCCACGGGGAAAACGGGGGGCGGGCACGTCCTGGTGGCGGCGGGCCCCTGCGGGGTGGAGTCCCGGGAACAGACCCTGAGGGCGGCCCGCTACGTGAAGGCCCACGGGGCAGGAATGCTCCGGGGTGGGGCCTTCAAGCCCCGCACGAGCCCCTACGCCTTCCAGGGCCTTGGGGTGGAAGGGCTGAAGATCCTGGCCGAGGCCCGCAAGGAAACGGGCCTCCCCGTGGTCACGGAGGTCCTTTCCCCGGAGCAGGTGGAACTCGTGGCGGAGTATGCCGACGCCTTCCAGATCGGGGCCCGCAACGCCCAGAACTTCCCCCTCCTCCAGGCGGTGGGGGAGGCGAGGAAGCCCGTCCTCCTCAAGCGGGGCATGAGCATGACCCTGGAGGAGTTCTTGATGAGCGCGGAGTACATTCTCTCCCGGGGGAACATGCAGGTCATCTTGGTGGAGCGGGGCATCCGCACCTTTGAGAAGGCCACCCGCTTCACCCTGGACGTCTCTGCCGTGCCCGTCCTCAAGAGCTGGACCCACCTCCCCGTCTGGGTGGACCCCTCCCACCCGGCGGGCAAGCGGGGATGGGTCATCCCCCTGGCCCTGGCGGGCCTCGCCGCCGGGGCGGACGGCCTCATCGTGGAGACCCACCCCGAGCCGGAAAAGGCCCTTTCCGACGCGGCCCAGCAGCTTCACGAGCACGAGTTCGCCGAGCTCATGGCCAAGGTGCGCCGCCTGGTGGCGGCCCTGGACAAGACCCTTTCCGCCCCCACCCCGGCATGAACCCCCTCTTCGGCAAGGTGGGCATCTTCGGCGTGGGCCTCCTGGGGGGAAGTGTGGCCTTAGGGCTTAAGGAGCGCTTCCTCGCCCAGGAGGTGCACGCCTACGACCAAGACCCCCTGGCCCTGGAAAAGGCCCTCTTCCTGGGGGTGGCGGACCGGGTGCATGCGGAGCTGGGGCCTTGGGTAGGGGAGCTTTCCCTGGGCATCCTCGCCGCCCCCGTGGGGGCCCTGCCCACCCTCGCCGAGGCCCTAGGCCCCTTGGCCCATCCCGAAAGCCTCTGGACGGACGTGGGGAGCGTGAAGGGCAAGGTGGTGGCCCAGCTGGAGGGGTTTCTTCCCCACTACCTGGGCGGCCACCCCATGGCGGGCAGCGAGCGGGCCGGGGTAGAAAACGCCCACGCCGGGCTTTTGCAAAACGCCGTCTGGGTCCTCACCCCCACGGCCCACACGAGCCCCAAGGCCCGGGAGGGCATCCGGCACCTGGTGGAGGCCCTAGGGGCTTACCCCTTGGAAATACCTCCCCTCCTCCACGACCAGCTGGTGGCCCGCATCTCCCACCTTCCCTACCTCCTGGCCGTGGCCTTAAACCGCATGGTGGCGCAAAGCCCCCACAAGGAGCTCCTCATGTTCCTGGCCGCCGGGGGTTTCCGCGACCTCACCCGGGTGGCCTCGGGAAGCCCCAGGATGAGCCGGGACATGGTGGTGGAGAACAAGGAGGCCTTGAAGGAGGCCATAGAGGAGCTAAGGGCGGTGCTTTGGGAACTGGAAGGCCTTCTAGACGAACCTGAGGCCCTTCTAGGGGTAGCGGAAGAGGCCAAGCGCACCCGGGATAGCCTCCCCATCGTGCGGCGAAGCCTCCTCCCCGAGATGTACGACCTGGTGGTCCAGGTGCCGGACCGCCCCGGGGAGATCGCCCGCATCGCCACCGCCTTGGGAGAGGCGGGGGTGAACATCAAGGACATAGAGGTCCTCACCATCCGGGAGGCGGCGGGGGCCTTGCGCCTCTCCTTCGCCACCCGGGAGGAGCGGGAGGAGGCCAGGCGGGTCCTAACCCAGGCGGGCTACCGGCTTCCCTGATCCTCCGTGTACCGGACCACCCGGTCCTTCCCTGTCCGCTTGGCCCGGTAAAGGGCCTCGTCCGCCCTTCGGTAGAGCTCCCCTAGGTCCCCCCGGTAGGTGGCCACGCCGAAGCTGGCCGTGGTGCCCAAGGCCCTGAGGCCCTCCCGAAGCCGCTCCGCCAGGCGGGTGGCCTGGAGGGGGTCTGTCTCCGGCAGGAGGATGGCGAACTCCTCTCCCCCAAAACGCCCCACCAGGTCGCCCCGGCGCACGTGGGCCACCAGGTAACGGGCCACCTCCTTAAGGAGCCGGTCCCCCTCGGGGTGGCCCTTCTCGTCGTTCACCCGCTTGAAGTCGTCCAGGTCCAAGAGGACGAGGCTAAAGGGCTTAGCCCCCCGCTCCACCCGGGCCATCTCCCGCTCCAGGGCCATCTCCAAGGCCCGGCGGTTGGGAAGCCCCGTGAGGGGGCAGGTGAGGGCCTGCTCCCGCCAGAAACGCGCCCGGCCGTAGAGCTCCCGAAAGCGGGCAAGAAGGAGGGTAAGGGCCAGGAGGACGGGCTGGCTCAGGGCAAAGTGGGCGTAGTAAGGGCGTTCCCATCCCCAAAGGAGGGGCGCAAGGAGGAGAAGCCCTCCCCAAAAGCCCGAGGCCGCCAGGGCCCAGGGCACGGGGTAGGCAAGGGCAGCCAGAAGGTAGAGGGCCGAGGACCAGAACCCCACCACCCACCCCTCCCCCTGGGCCCGCCAAAGCTCAAAGAGGAGGTAGGCCCCAAGCCCGTGGACCAGGAACCTGGGAGCCCGCTTCGGCCCTCGGGTTAGGGCGAAGAGGAAAAGGAGGGCGAAGGCGCCATAGACCCACCAAAGCCCCGGGGCCTTGGGCGGGTAGAAGTAGAGCTGGAGGCCGATGCCCACGGGAAGGCCGAGCCAAGCGGCCAGGTAGAGGAGGCGGCCCAAGCGGTCCATGTAACCACTTTTGTCCAAAATGTGTGAAAATTGTGTGCAAAAAACCTCAGGGGAGGAGCTTGCCCGGGTTGAAAAGCCCCCCAGGGTCCAGGGCCGCCTTCACCTGGCGGAAGGCCTCGAGGGTCTCCCCATCCACCGCCTCCGCCATGAACTTCCGCTTCATGAGGCCAATCCCGTGCTCCCCGGAAAGCACCCCCCCGTGCCGCAGGGCCACCCGGGCGATCTCGTGGGCGAGCTCCCATACCCTCTCCTCGCTCTCCCGCCTGGGGTCAAAGAGGATGTTGGGGTGGAGGTTCCCGTCCCCGATGTGCCCGAACTGCACCACGATGAGGCCATACGCCTCCCCCAAGGCCCGGATCTCCCGCACCACCTCCGGCAGGGCGGAGCGGGGCACGGCGATGTCCTCGTTCACCCGCTTGGGCCGGATCCGCCCCAAGGCCGGGCTCACCGCCCGCCGGGCCCGCCAAAGGGCCTCGGCCTCTTGCTCGTCCTGGGCCTTTCGGACCTCTGCCCCATGGGCCTTGGCGGTTTCCTCCAGGAGGGAAAGCTCCTCCTGGACGAGCTCGGCCTCGTCCCCGTCCGTTTCCACCAGGAGGAGGGCGTGCCCCCGGGGTAGGCCCATGCCCAGGTAGTCCTCCACGGCGTCCACGCAAGCCGGGTCCAAAAACTCCAGCCTCGCCGGCACCGCCCCCAGGGCAACGGCCCGGGAAACCGCCTCCGCCAAGGCCTCCACCTCGGGGAAAGCCGCCATGAGGGTGGCCCGGTGCTGGGGAATGGGCACAAGCCGCACCCGGGCCCCGGTGATGAGGCCCAAGGTGCCCTCGGCCCCCACCAGGAGGCCAGGGAGGTCATAGGCCTTCCTTTCCAGGAGGTGGGCCTCCCCAAAGGCGTCCACGAACTCCAGGGCCAAAAGGTAATCCCCCGTGACCCCATACTTGAAGCAAAGGGGCCCCCCAGCGTTCTCCCCCAGGTTGCCCCCCAGGGTGCTGGTGCGGTAGGAGGCGGGGTCGGGGGGGTAAAAGAGCCCAAAAGGCCTCGCCGCCTCGGAAAGCCGGGCCGTGGTCACCCCGGGCTCGGCCCAGGCGGTGCGGGTCGCGGGGTCCAGGGCCAGGCGGTCCATGCGGGTGAAGGCCACCACGATGGCCTCCCCCAGGGGCACCGAGCCCCCGGAGAGCCCGCTTCCCGCCCCCCGGGGCACGAGGGGTAGCCCATACCTGCGGGCGAGGCGCACCAGGGCCTGCACCTCCTCCCGGGTCCTGGGCAGGGCCACCGCCAAGGGCTCCTCCCCCACCAGGATGGCGTCGTAGCGGTAGACCTCCTTCTCCGGCCGGGAAAGGAGGGCCCTTTTGCCCAAAAGCCGCCTAAGCTCCTCCCTCGCCGCCTCCAAGACCCCCATGCCCTAAGGCTACCAAGCGGGGTCGCAGAAGGCCGAGGCGTCCGGATAGACGGGGTTTCCCGCCACAAAGGGCCCGGCAAGCCCCCCGGTGAAGCCGCGCAACCAAAGCCGCCGGGGAGGCAGGTTGGGCTCCACGCCAATCCCCTGGGGCGCCACGGCCCCTTGGGGGGAGGTGGCGGAAACCGCCTGGATGACCCCTTCCGGCGTCACCTCCACGAAGCCCCGGACAAGCCCCCCGTAGATGGGGCCTCTAAGGGTCGCCCGCTCCTCGGGCCGGGCGTTTTCGGGGTGGACCCCTTCGGGAAGCCAGTAGAACTCCAGCCTGTCCAGCCTGCCCTCCAGGTAGAAGCGATAGTCCAGGCGGGTGTTGGCATAGGCGCAGTAGGTGGACTGCGTCCTAAGGTCCGAGATCCGGTGGCCCGGGTAGACCACCTCCAGGGTCAGGGAACAAGCCGCCAAGAAGGGGAGAAAGAGGAGAAGCGTCCGCATATTCCCATCCTCTCCCCTCCCCCCCTTTCCCTGCTTTGCCCAGGCTAAAGGGGGCTTTAGACTGGGCGGCATGGCCTACTGGCTTTTGAAGTCCGAGCCCGAGGTGTATAGCATAGAGGACCTCAGGCGGGAAGGGCAGGCCATCTGGGACGGGGTGCGGAACTACCAGGCCCGGAACTTCCTTCTAAGGATGCAACCGGGGGACCTCTGCTTCTTCTACCACTCGGGCGCCAACCCCCCGGGGATCGCCGGGCTCTGCCGGGTGGTGCGCACGGGGATCCCCGACCCCACGCAGTTTGACCCCCGTAGCCCCTACCACGACCCCAAGGCCACCCCGGAGCGGCCCCGTTGGTACACGGTGGAGGTGGCCTTCCTCGAGGCCTGGCCCCTCATTCCCTTGGCCGAGCTCAAGGCCTGCTTCCCCCCCGACCACCCCCTCGTGAAAAAGGGGAACCGGCTTTCCGTGATGCCGGTCCCCCCGGAGGTGGCAGCGAGGCTTATTGCGCGGAGAGGGTGCCGATGATCTTGAAAAGCGGCAGGAACATCCCGGCCACGATCATGCCCACGATCACGCCCAGGAAGATGATCATGAGGGGCTCAATGGCCGCGGTGAGGCTCGCCACCGTCTCGTCCACCTCCCGCTCGTAGAAGTCCGCCAGCTTGTTGAGCATGGTGTCCAAGGCTCCCGTCTCCTCGCCGATGGCCACCATGGAGCTCACCATGGGGGGGAAGATGAAGGGGTGCTGGGCCAGGGTGAGGTTCAAGGGGTCGCCCTGCTGGATCCTCTGCTTGGCCGCCTCCACGATCTCCTCCACCACCACGTTCCCCGCCGTACCCTTGGTGATGTCCAAAGACTCCACGATGTTCACCCCGCTCCCCAGAAGGAGGGCCAGGGTGCGGGAGAAGCGGGCCACGGCCGTCTTGCGGTTCAGGCTACCGAAGACAGGGATGCGGAGCTTGATCCGGTCAATGACCTTCCGCCCCTGCGGGGTGCTGTAGTACCAGCGGTAGACGAAGAAGAGGACCACCGCCAGAAGGAGGAGGGGCAGGGTGGCCGCCCGAAGCAGGTTGGAAACGGCGATGAGGAAGCGGGTAAGGAGGGGAAGCTCCGAGCCCAGGTCCGTGAGGATCTGGGCGAACTGGGGCACGATGCCCGTGAGGAGGAAGTAGGCCACGCCCACGGCGAAGACGAAGACGATGACCGGGTAGGTCATGGCGCTTCTGATCTTGCCCCTTAGCTCCAGCTCCTTCTCCAAGAAGGTGGCGAGGCGGTCCAGGATCACGTCCAAGCCCCCCGAGGTCTCCCCCGCCCGCACCAGGTTCACGTAAAGCCGGGAGAAGAGCTTGTGCTTGGCTAAGGCCTCGGAAAAAGCCATGCCGCCTTCAATGTCCGCCCGCACCTGCTTGAGGATTTCCCGGAACTTCTTGTTTTCCGTCTGCCTTTCCAGGATGGCCAGGGACTGGAGGAGGGTGAGGCCTGCCCCCAGCATGGTGGCGAGCTGCCGGGAGAAGATGGCCAGGTCCTTTAGCCCCGGCCCCCGCTCCAAAGCGGGAAGCCGCACCTCGGCCCTAAGCCCCTTTCCCGGCTCCTTGATTTCGGCCACGAAAAGGCCCCGGTCGCGGAGGAGCCGGGCGGCGGTGCGCAGGTCCTCGGCCTCAATGGTGGCCTCCACCAGGCGGCCCTGCCGGTCGCGGGCCTTATACTGGTAGACTGGCATGGCAGAAGTATACCAAAGGGAACTGGAGGAAGCGGCCCGCACCCTAAGGGAGGGTGGGCTTGTGGCCTTCCCCACGGACACGGTCTTCGGGGTCCTCGCCCGCATGGAGGACGAGGCTGCCTGCCGCCGCATCTACGAGGTCAAGGGGCGGCCGGAGGAAAAGCCCTTACAGGTCCTGGTGGCGGACCTGGAAAGCGCCCTAAAGCTCGCCGAGCTAGGCCCCCTCGAGGCCAAGTTCCTGCGCCTGGCGGAGGCCTTCTGGCCCGGGGGGCTCACCGTGGTGGTGCCCGGGAAAAACATCCCCCCCTGGATCAGCAAGGACGGCTCCGTGGGCCTAAGGATGCCGGCCCACGAGGTCCTGCGGGCGCTTCTCCGCCAGGTTGGGGGCTACACCGCCGCCACCAGCCTGAACCGGAGCGGGGAAGCGCCGGTGCGCACGGCGGAGGAGGCGAAGGCCTTCGCCGTGGACTACATCTTCCCCGGGGAGGCGGGAGGGCTTGCCTCCAGCGTGGTGGACCTGCGCACGGGGGAGGTCCTAAGGGAAGGGGCCATCCCCAAGGAGGCCCTTCTCCCCTACCTCAGGGATGCTTAGCCTGAAGGCGGAAATCCTCGCCGTCCTCTTCGCCGCGGGCAGGCCCGTGGGCCTCAAGGAGCTTCGCGCCCTGGGCCACCCGGAGGAAGGGATCCTTCGGGCCCTCAAGGCCTTGGAGGCCGACCTGGCGGAGGGCCACCTGGGGGTGGCCCTGGAGCGGGTGGCCGGGGGATGGCGGCTCGTGGTGCACGAGAAGGCGCTTCCCGCCGTGGAGAAGGTGCTTAAGCCGAGCCCCCCCAGGCTCTCCCGGGCGGCCCTGGAGGTCCTCGCCCTCATCGCCTACCACCAGCCCGTGGCCCGGGCGGAACTGGAGGCCATGCGGGGCAAAAGCGTGGAGGGCGTCCTGGAAAGCCTCCTGGAAAGGGGGCTAATCCGGGTGGTGGGGGAGAAGGAGGCCCCGGGCCGGCCCAAGCTCTACGGCACCACGGAGCGCTTCCTGGAGGTCTTCGGCCTGGAGAGCCTAGAGGACCTCCCGCCCCTCGAGGACGGCCCACCCCTCCTCCTCCGCGGCTAAGGCTTCCTTGGCGGGGATGGGCAAGGGGCTAAAGAGCTCGTTCTGGCGCACGAAGGCCAGGAGAAACCGCCCCAAAAGGCGCATCTGGCTCCGGTGGGCCCGGATGGCCCTCTCCTTCAGGCGCACCTCCGCTTCCGTGAGGGGAAAGCGCCGCCAGGGAAGCCCCCTTCCCCTAGGCGGCGGGTAGAGGGGAAGCCGGGGGTGGAGGCCCTTGGGCAGGGGGTACTGGTACCCCCCGTGGATCACGTAGTACTCCAAAAGCCCCTCCATCCCCAAGGCCGCCGCCGCCTGCATGCCGAAGTAGGCGGTGGCCTGGTGGTCCCGGTGGGCGTCCAGGGGGCTTGGCAGGAGGATGCGGCTTGGCCTAAGCGCCCGCAAGAGCTCCAGCAAGACCCCCTCCAGGGCCTTTCCCGTATAGGGGAGCCCGGGGCGGTAACACCCGGGGTAGGCCACGGCCTTTAGGCCGGTGTAGGGGCTTTCCCAGGGCAGGTAGTAGTGGGTGGTGAAGAGGGCGAAAAGCCCCTGGTCGGGAAAGCCCAGAAAGATGGCGCTTTCCCGCGGAAGCCCCAGGGCCTCGAGGCCCCGCCAGGCCTCCACCATGCGCCTTAAGGCCAAGCGGCGCATGGCTTCCTGGGAGGGCAAGGGGCTACCCGCCGCCAGGTCAAAGGCGTCCCCCGAGGTGAGGTAGACCACCGTGACCCGCCCGCCCCGGAGGGCCACCCGGCGCATGCGCCCCGCCGCCGCCAACACCTCGTCGTCGGGATGGGGGGCGAGGACGAGGAGGTGCTCCTCCCCCGGCTCCTCCGCCACGGGAAGCCCCCGGGTCCTCAAGGAGGCGAAAAAAGCGTGGTAGTAGGCGAAGAGGAAGCGCCCGTTGATGAAGGCCCAAACCCCCAAGGCCGCCAGGAGGACCGCCACCCGTTCCGCCCAAACGAGCCCCAGCCAAAGCCTCAGGGCCTCCGCCAGGGCGAAATAGGCGAGGAGAAGAAGGAGAAGCCACTGCCACGGGGCCAGACGGCGCACGAGGGGCATTCTACCCGGGGGTAGACTGGAACCGTGCCCAAGGTGCGGCGGGCCACGCCCCAAGACCTCCCCGCCATCGCCCGCATCTCCCACCAAACCCTCCTTCTGGGCAGGGAGGGCAGGCAGGTCTTCCCCAGCGAGACCCTTTGGGGGGAGCTCTTCGTGGCCCCTTACCTCAGGCGGGGGTGTTGCAACCTGGTGGCCGAGGAAGGGGGGGAGGTGGTGGGCTATATCCTCGGGGCCTGCTCCGATCGGGCGCTCCTCCTTGACCTCCTCCCCCGGCTACCCCTTCTCCTCCTCAGGCTCCTCCTCGGCCGCTACGGCCCCACCCTGCCCCACCTCCGCTACCTCCTCCGCCTCCTCCTTTTCCCAGGCCCGAAGGCCCCCAAGGACCGCTACCCCGCCCACCTGCATATCTCCGTGCGCCCCGAGGCCCAGGGCCACGGGGCGGGCCGGGCCCTCCTCGCCGCCTTCTTGGACTGCCTCAAGGAAAAAGGGGTGCCCGGGGTGCAGCTTTCCACCACCCGCGCCAACCAAGCCGCCCGCAAGCTCTACCGGAGCCTAGGCTTCCGCCTCTACGCCAAGCGGGCCACCCCCTTCTGGGCCCCCTACCACGGCCACCCCGTGATCCACGAGGTCTGGGTGAGGCAGCTTTAGGCAAGGCGCACAGCGGTGCCGCTTACGGTGACCATGAGCATGGAGTTGCCCTGGCCCAGGACCTCGTAGTCCACGTCTATGCCCACCACGGCGTCCGCCCCAAGCCGCCTGGCCGCCTCCGCCAGCTCCGCTAAAGCGATCTCCCGCGCCCGTTTGAGCTCGGCCTCGTAGGCCCCGCTCCGGCCGCCCACGATGTCCCGGATCTGGGCGAAAAGGTCCCGGAAAAGGTTGGCGCCCACGATGGCCTCGCCGAAAACCACGCCCAAGTAGGCCTCAATCCGGTGCCCTTCCACGTCTGGGGTAGTGGTGAGGATCATGGGCCCATAATAAGGGGGTGCTGCCCGAAGCCCTCAGGGGGTGGGAGAGCTACCGGGAGTGGCTCGAGGCCGACCCCGAGTTCCAGGGGCGCATCGTCTTCGCCCGCCTCCTTCCCCGAAGACCCCCGGAAAGGGTGGCGCCCCAGGGGCCCTTCGCTGGGGTCTTGGAAGCCTTGGGGCTCATGCCCTTCCGCCACCAGCAGGAAGCCTTGGACCTGGTGGCGGCGGGCCGAAACCTGGTCATGGCCTACTCCACCGCCGCCGGCAAGAGCCTCGTCTTCCAAATCCCCGTGCTCAAGGCCGCCCTAGAAGGGGAAACGAGCCTCCTCCTCTTCCCCACCAAGGCCCTAGCCCACGACCAGCTCCGGCGCCTTAGGGCCATGGCGGAGGCCCTGGGGGCAAAAGGGGTCTACCCCTACGACGGGGACACCCCGGGAAGCACCCGGAAACGGGCGCGGGAAGAAGGCCAGGTCCTCCTCTCCAACCCCGATATGCTCCACTTCGGCCTCCTGCCCCGGCACGGGGAGTGGGCCCCCTTCCTTGCCCGCCTCCGCTACATCGTCCTGGACGAACTCCACGCCTACCGGGGGGTTTTCGGCACCCACGTGGCCCTGGTCCTCTTCCGCCTCCTCCGCCTCGCCCGCCACTACGGGGCGAACCCCCAGGTCATCGCCGCCAGCGCCACCATCGGCAACGCCCGGGAACATGCGGAAAACCTCACGGGCCTTCCCTTCGCCGAACTCAAGGAGGAGGTGGCCCGTTCGGAAAGGGAACTCCTGGTCCTCCTGCCCAAGCCCCTAGACCGCAAAGGGGAAAGGCGGCGAAGCCCCCTCCTCGAGGCCGCCTACCTGGCCCGGGCCCTGGCGGAAGGGGGGCTTAGGGCCCTGGTTTTCGCCAACGCCCGCAAAAGCGCCGAGCTCATCGCCCGCTACGCCGCCCACCCCGGGGTCAGGCCCTACCGGGCGGGCTACACCGCCCGGGAAAGGCGGAAGCTGGAGGAGGCCCTGAAGGAGGGGGCGGTGCGGGTCCTGGTGAGTACCAGCGCCCTGGAGCTCGGGGTGGACATCGGGGAGCTGGACGCCGTGGTCCTGGTGGGCTACCCCGGCTCGGTTTCCGCCTTCTGGCAGCGGGCAGGGCGGGCGGGGCGGGGGGAGCGGCGGGCCCTGGTGGTCTACATCCCCCGGGAAGACCCCCTGGACGAGTACTTCCTCCACCGCCCCGAGCTCCTCCTGGAAACCCCCCCCGAGATGGCGGTGGCCGACCCCAAGAACCCCGTCCTCTGCCCCCTGCACCTCCACGCCGCCGCCTGGGAGATGCCCCTTTCGCGGGAGGAGGTGCTTTGCCGGGAGGCCCTGGCGGAACTCCAGGAGAAGGAGGGCCGCTTTTACACCCAAAGGAGGCGGCCCCACCGGGCGCTCTCCTTGAGGGGCCTTGGGGCCACCTTCACCCTGAGGGGCCCAGAAGGGGAGGTGCTGGGCTACCTGGACGAGCGCCAGGCCTACTGGGAAGCCCACCCCGGGGCCATCTACCTCCACGGGGGGGAAAGCTACCTGGTGCGGAACGTGGACCCCTCGAGACGGGAAATCTGGCTCCTCCCCGCCCTGGAGGACTACTACACCGAGCCCCGGGCGGAAACGGACCTGGAGGTCCTCACCGGGGAGCCCGTAGGCCAGGGGGTCTGGGTGGGGAAGGTGGTCATCCGGGAACGGGTGGTGGGTTACGTGAAGAAGCGCTTCTTCACGGGAAGCGTCCTGGAGGAGGTGCCCTTGGAGCTTCCCGAGGTCTCCTTCCCCACGGAGGCCCTTTGGTTCCACCCCCCGGAGGCGGTGCCCCCCCACCAGATCCCCGGGGGGATCCACGCCCTGGAGCACGCCATGATCGGCCTCCTGCCCCTTTTCGTCCTGGCGGAACGGCAGGACATCGGGGGGCTCTCCTACCCCTTCTACCCCAGGCCCCTCCCTTCCGGCGCCGGCCCCACCGTCTTCATCTACGACGGCTACCCCGGCGGGGTGGGCTACGCCCGGGCCGCCGCCCGCCGCTTTCCCGAGTGGGTACGGGCCACCCTGGAACTCCTCAAGCGTTGCCCCTGCGAGGAGGGCTGCCCCCGGTGCGTCCTCTCCCCCAAGTGCGGGAACGGCAACCAGTACCTGGACAAGAAGGCGGCCCTCCACCTGGCCCAGGCCCTGGCCTGGCGGCAAGCGTGGGACCTTGACAGGGCTCCTGGGCGAACTCTAAACTAAAGCCATAAAGCGTTTAAGGTTGCTTTTTATACCGGGTATTCTCCTAGCGGGCCTCCTCAGCGCCTGCACCCAAGGGCCATCCCTGAGCGCCCAGGACGTGGAGGCCATGGTGAAGCCCCTGGCCCCCCTACTCGTACCAGCCACGCCCGAGCCCCAAGGAAGCTTAAGTCCCACGGGCATCACCCTGACCTCCACCAAGACCTGTCCTGCCGGGGGTAGCTTGGAGATCCGGCACACCCCCAACTGGAGCGATAGCGGCGTGAGCTTCTCGGGGAGCGTTCAAGGGGCGCAGTGCGCTTTCGCCGAACCCGAGCCGCTAGAATACCGCAACCTGTCCTTCACCTTCACCGGCTCGGCCCAGGGCTCGGGAAGCGGTGCCCTCTTCACCTACCAACACCAAGGCCAAAGCCAGGTGACCTTCCGGGGCCAGACCTATAACCTGCGGCTTTCCCTTGGCATCCGGGTCCAGGCCGAGTACCAAAACGGCTTCGCCCTGGTCTACAACCTGTCCGGAACCGTTTGGGTGAACGGGCAGGCCTACCCCGTGGAGGAGCGCTTCAGCTTGACCTACACTCCCTAACCCCACCTAAGCGGCTTCCCAAGGGCCCTCCGGGGCCCTTAAACTCTTCTCATGGCCCCGGTGGAGGAAAGCCCCGAAACCTTCTTCGCCCGCTTCCAGGCGTACGCTGTCCAGGCCTACCTCTTTCCCGAGCCCTGGGGGAGCCCCCTCCTCGAGGCCCTCGTGGAGGGCACCATCGTCTACGCCTTTGACCGGGGTGCCCCCCCCGCCCCCGCTGGGCCCGCCCGCATCCTCCTCCACGGGGTGGTGGCGGAGGCCAAGCCCCTAGAAGGAGCCCCCTTCCTAGAGCGCAGGAAGGACCGCTACCGCTTGGGCGGGGAGGCGGTGCCCCTGGGGGAGGGGTTTTACCTCCTCAAGGCCCCTCTCCCCGTGGTGGTCTACGCCGAGGTGCCCCTGCCCGCAAGGGCCGAGGTCCTCCTCCACCCCCCTTTGATGCTCTTCCGGGAGTAGCCGTGCGCTGCGAGTGCGGGCACAAAAACCCCCCCGAGGCCCGGTTCTGCATGGCCTGTGGCCGTGCCCTAGGAGCCATCCTGCCCGAGGAGCGGCGCTTTGTCAGCGTGGTCTTCTTTGACCTGGTGGACTCCAGTCGGGGCTTCCAAGAAGGCCTGGACTCCGCCTACGCGCGGCTACAGGGGGCCCTGGAAGGGGCCGCCCGGGCCGCCCGGGCTCGAGGAGGCTTCGTCCACCGCTTCCTGGGGGACGGGATTTTGGTCCTCTTTGGGGCACCGCGGGCCAGGGGCCTGGAGCCCTGGCGGGCCTTGGAGGCCGCCCTGGACATGGTGAAGGCTTCCCCCTTTCCCGCCCGGGCCGGGGTGGCGAGCGGGGAGGTGCTCTGGGCCCCTTTGGGAAGCGGCCAAGCGGGGGAGCCCACGGCGGTGGGAAGCCCCGTGGTCCTGGCGGAGCGGCTTTCCAAACTGGCCGCCCCGGGGGAGGTCCTGGCGGACGCCACCACCCTGGCCCTGGCCCAGGGGGCCCGGGCGGAGTTCTTGGGCCACCGGGAGGCCCGGGGCCTGGGGGAGGTGCCGGTACACCGGGTACAGCGGGTGGAAATCGCCCTGGACCCCGAGGGACTGCGCCTCCTCCAGGAGGTGCGCCGCGCCCTGGCCCACCCCCCCGCCCGGCTCAACCTGGTGGGCCCCCCGGGAAGCGGCAAAAGCCTTCTTATAGAGAAGCTTTTGCAAAACCCTCCCTTTCCCGTGGCGCTCCTGGAGCGCATGGGCCCGGAAACCCCCTTGCGGGCAAGCCTCCGCCAGGCGGTGGAAGCCGCCTTGGGCGACCCCGATGCCCTCCTGGCCAAGGCGGGCCTCCCCGCCCCCCTCGCCCTGGCCTTCCGCTATAGCCTGGGCCTCCAGGGCCGCCCCCCTTGGCCCCGCGAGGACCTGGAGGCGGCCATCCTCGAGGCCTGGAAGCGGCTTTTGGCCAGCTTGGAAAGGCCCCTCCTCGTGGTCCTCAAGGACCTCCACACCCCCGACCGCACCCTGGAGCGCTTCCTCCAAGGCGAGCTTCCCGAAAACCTCCTCCTCCTGGTGGAAAGCCGCCTTCCCCTCTTCGCCCCTAGCCTGGCCCTAAAGGGGAGGAAAGCGCCTCCCCTCCTCGCCCTCCAGCCCGCCCTGGACGCCCTGCCCCCGGGGGAGAGGCGGGCCCTTTTGGCCTACGGGGTCTTGGGGGAGGCCCCAGAAGCCTTGGTGAAGGAACTGGTGGGCCCCTTCTCCAAGGAGAGGCTCCTCCGGGAGGGCCTGTTGGAAGGGGAAAGCCCTTTGGCGGGGGTGCGGGAAGCCGCCCTGGCCCTGGTCCCCGAGGCCACGGCCAGGGCCTGGCACGGGGAGGCCGCCCGCTTTCACCTGGAAGCGCAGAACCTACCCCAGGCCGCTTTCCACCTGGCCCAGGCCGGGAAAGCCCTGGAAGCCGCCCAAATCCTCCGCTCCCTGGCCCAGTCCGCCTGGCGGGAAGGCCGCCCCGAAAGGGCCATCCCCCACTACCAGAAGGCCCTCCAAGTGGCCCCCCCGTCTTGGAAGGCGGTGTTGGCCCAAGAGCTTCAGGATGCCCGCGCCTCCTTGGGCCAAGGGGAGGAGGCCCGGGAAGGCCCCAGGTCCCAAGACCCCATCCTCCAAGCCTTCCGGGAAGCCAAGGACCCCCTAGACCTCCTCCCCCTCCTCCCCGGGCTCAAGCCCTACCCCTTGGAGGAAGCCCAGGCCCGCCTCCTCCTGGCCGGGGCCCTTTGGCGCCGCTTCCAGCCCCAGCGGGCCCTGGAGGTTCTAAGCCCCTTCCACCCCGCCTTACCCCCACCGCTCCACCTTCACCGCCGAAGCCTCCGGGCAGGGCTCCTCATGGACCTGGGCCGCTACCGGGAGGCGGAAACCCTTTTGGCGGAAGGGGGGGAAGGGGACCTCGAGGCCCAGGTGCGCTTCCGGGCCACCCGGTTGCGCCTCCTTCTGGAAACGGGCCACCTGCCCCAGGCCCTTTCGGAGGGGGAGGCCTACTACCGGGAAGCCCCCCACCCCTGGCTCGCCGCCGCCCTCCTCACCGCCTGGACCCTTAGGGGCCACTTCCGCGAGGACCTTTTCCAGGAGGCCCTCAAGCACCCGGACGGCCGGGGCCTCGCCGCCTTGGCCCTGGCCCATCACCGCTGGCAAAAGGGCCTGGACCCCGTGCCCTTTTTCAAAGAGGCCCTGCGGGAAGCCCGCCGCCTCGCCAACCCCTACGTCCACCACCTGGCCCTCACCTCCTTGGCCCTATACCTCTGGCCCACGGCGCCGAGGAAGGCCCAGGCCCTCTCCCAGCACCTCCTCTACCAGACCCACCGCACGGGCTTCGCCGTCCACCACGAGGCGGCAAGGCTTTTAAGGGCCCAACTGCTCCTGGAAAGCGGGGAGCCGGTGGAGCACCTCCTGGGCTTTACCCCCTCGGTCCCCCTCACCCGGGCCTGGCAGGGCCTGCTCGCCGGCGAACCCCCGGGACGGGAACTCCGGGGATACGGTATCCTGGGGAGGTGGGTCCAACACCTCTGGGCTGAGCGGGGGAAGGTATGGACACGGCGCAAGCGGTAGAGGCCATCAAGCGCCGCCTCTCCTTAAAGGAGGTGGTGGGGCGTTACGTGGCCTTAAAGCCCGCAGGCCGGGGGCGCTGGAAGGGCCTTTGCCCCTTCCACCAGGAGAAGACCCCTTCCTTCTACGTGGACGAGGAAAAGGGCCTCTTCCACTGCTTCGGCTGCAAGGCGGGCGGGGACCTGTTCGCCTTCGTGGAGCGCATAGAGGGCCTGGACTTCCCCCAAGCCCTAGAGCGCCTGGCGGAGGAGGCCGGGGTGGAGCTTCCCAAAAAGCCCGGCGCCCCGCAAAACCGCAAGGAGCTTCTGGAGGTATTGCGCCTGGCCCAGGCCTACTTCCAGGAAGGCCTCGCCGCCTCGGAGGAGGCCAAGGGCTACCTCCAAAACCGGGGCCTCACCGAGGAAAGCGTGGCCCGCTTTGGCCTGGGCTATGCCCCGGCCAAGGCCGATGGCCTTCTCACCCACCTCGTGCGCCACGGGGTGAGCCCGGAAGAGGGCGTAAAGGCTGGGGTGCTGGCGGAGAAGGACGGGCGCTTCTTTGACCGCTTCCGGCACCGCATCACCTTCCCCATCAAGGACCACCTGGGCCGCATCGTGGCCTTCACGGGAAGGGCCTTGGGGGAGGAAACCCCCAAGTACCTGAACTCCCCGGAAACCCCCCTTTTTCGCAAGCGGGAGGTCCTCTTCGCCTACCCCGAGGCCAGGGCCAGGCTCCGGGAGGGGCGGGCCATCGTGGTGGAGGGGCTTTTTGACGCCATCGCCCTGCACCAGATGGGCTTTGGCGAAACCGTGGCCGTGCTGGGCGCAGGCCTTTCCGAGGAACAGGCCAGGCTTTTGAAAAGCCAAGAGGTGCGGGAGGTCTACCTGGCCTTTGACGCCGACGAGGCGGGGCAGAAGGCCGCCTTGCAAAGCCTAGACCTGGAGATGGCCCGGCAGTTTCTCTTCTACGCCGTGCGCCTGCCCGTCAAAGACCCCGGGGAGCTCCTCAAGCGGGAAGATGGCCCCGCCCTTTTCCAAAGGGCCCTCGAGGAGGCGCTCCCCGAGGTGGAGTTCCGCTTCCAGGAAACCGCCAAGGGCCTAGACCTTTCCCGGCCCGAGCACAAGCGGAAGGTCCTCGAGGCCCTCACCCCCAGGATGCTCTCCCCCGAGCCCTTTGACCCCGTGGCGGAGCGGCTAAAGGCCTTGGTGGTGGAAAGGCTCGGCCTTTCCCCAAGGCAACTGGAGGAGTACCTGGCAAGCCGCAAACGGGGCCGGCCCGCCCCGCCCCCACCCCCCAAGGCCGAGCCCAAGGACCGGGCCCTCCTTTTAGAGCTGGACGTCATGGCCCTTCTCCTCTCCCTGCCCGAGGAGCGTTTCTCGGGTTGGGTTCTCTACGTTTCCGACCACGTCTGGCCCCCTGAGGGCTCCCTCCTCGCCGAGTTCCTGGACCTAGCCCGGCGGGAGCCCCGGCGGGACTACCTAAGGCAGGTGCTAAGCCGCAAGGAGGCGGGAGGGCTTTTCCTGGAAAAGCTCATGATGGCCCCGCCCCTGGAAGAGCCCCGCTTCCCCGAGATCATGGAAAAGACCCTGGCCCGCCTGCGGGAAGCCTACTACCTGGAAAGGCGGGCCAAGCTCAAGGCCCTTTTAGCCCAGGAACCCCGGCTGGAGCTCCTCAAGGAAATCCAGGAGCTGGACCAGGCCATAGAGGCGGAGCGGCGCATCTACCGGGGGCTTTAGCGTAACCCAAGTTGCTACCTATCCCCTGGATCTGAAAAAATAGTGGCCGCTATGC
>NZ_JAKTNT010000014.1 GCF_022760925.1 Thermus hydrothermalis
ATCGTCCCCACGTTCACGTGAGGCTTCGTCCGGATAAACTCGCCCTTGGCCATCTTCGCTCTCCTTTCGGCAAACACGGGTGGGCCCCAGGGCCCACCCCTAAAGCGTCCTTACTGCCCCTTGATGAGCTTCTCCTGCACCTGCTTGGGGACCTCCTGGTAGTGGTCAAAGAACATGACGAAGGAGCCCCGTCCTTGGGTCTTGGACCTTAGATCGGTGGCGTAGCCGAACATCTCCGCCAGGGGGACGTAGGCCCGGATCACCTGGGCGTTGCCCCGGGGTTCCATCCCCAGGATCTGGCCCCGGCGGGAGTTCAGGTCGCCGATGACGTCCCCCATGTACTCCTCGGGCGTGGTGACCTCCACCCGCATGATGGGCTCGAGGATCACCGGGTCCCCCTTCTGCACCGCCTCCTTGATGGCCATGGAGCCGGCGATCTTGAAGGCCATTTCCGAGGAGTCCACCTCGTGGTAGGAGCCGTCGTAGAGGGTGACCTTGACGTCCACCACGGGGAAGCCGATGAGGGGACCCGACTGCATGGCCTCCTCAATGCCCTTCTGCACGGCGGGGATGTATTCCTTGGGGATCACGCCGCCCACGATGGCGTTGACGAACTCAAAGCCGGAGCCTCGAGGCAAGGGCTCGACCTTGATCTTCACGTGGCCGTACTGGCCGCGGCCGCCGGTTTGGCGGATGAACTTGCCCTCCACGTCCACGGGGCGGGTGATGGTCTCCCGGTAGGCCACCTGGGGCTTGCCCACGTTGGCGTCCACCTTAAACTCCCGCTTGAGCCGGTCCACGATGATCTCCAGGTGGAGCTCCCCCATCCCGGAGATGATGGTCTGGCCGGTTTCGGGGTGGGTGGACACGCGGAAGGTGGGGTCCTCCTCCGCCAAGCGGGCCAAGGCCTGGGAGAGCTTGTCCTGGTCCGCCTTGGTCTTGGGCTCAATGGCCACGTCAATGACCGGCTCAGGCACCTCAATGGACTCCAGGACAATCCGGGGGGCGTCCTCGCCCACCAGGGTGTCCCCGGTGATGGTTTCCTTCAGGCCCACCACCGCCCCCAGGTCACCGGCCTTGAGCTCCTCCACCTCTTCCCGGTGGTTGGCGTGCATCCTCAGGAGCCGGGCCACCCGCTCCTTGCGCCCCTTGGTGGTGTTGTACACGTAGGAGCCGGAGGTAAGGGTGCCAGAGTAGACGCGGATAAAGGTAAGCCGGCCCACATAGGGATCGGCCATGATCTTGAAGGCCAGGGCCGCCAGAGGGCCATCGGGGTCGGGGTGGATCTCCACCTCCTCCCCTTCCGGTGTGGTCCCCTTGATGGGGGGGATGTCCAAGGGGGAGGGCAGGTAATCCACCACCGCATCCAGGAGGAGCTGGACCCCCTTGTTCTTCAGGGCCGAGCCCAGGAACACCGGGGTGATCTTGATGTCAATGGTGCCCTTGCGGATGGCCGCCACCAGCTCTTCCTCCGTGGGCTCTTCGCCCTCGAGGTACTTGAGCATGACGTTCTCGTCAAAGTCGGCGGCGGTCTCAATGAGCTTCTCGTGGTACTCCCGGGCCTGGTCCAGGTACTCCTCGGGGATGGGGATCTCCCGAATGTCCGTGCCCAGGTCGTTGCCGTAGGTGTAGGCCTTCATCCGGAGCACGTCAATGATCCCCGAGAACGTGTCCTCCCGGCCGATGGGAAGCTGCATCACCACCGGGCGCGCCCCCAGGCGCTCCTGCATGGTGCGGATCACCAGCCAAAGGTCGGCCCCCGTCTTGTCCATCTTGTTGGCGAAGGCGATGCGAGGCACCCTGTACTTTTCCGCCTGGCGCCAGACGGTTTCCGACTGGGGCTCCACCCCTTGGCTGGAGTCAAAGACCACGATGGCCCCGTCCAGCACCCGCATGGAGCGCTCCACCTCAATGGTGAAGTCCACGTGGCCTGGGGTATCAATGATGTTGATCCGGTGGTCCTTCCAGAAGCAGGTGGTCACGGCGGCGGTGATGGTGATGCCCCGTTCCCGCTCCTGCTCCATGAAGTCCATGGTGGCCGCGCCCTCGTGGACCTCACCGATCTTGTGGATCTTGCCGGTGTAGTAGAGGATGCGCTCGGTGGTGGTGGTCTTGCCGGCGTCAATGTGCGCGGCGATGCCGATGTTGCGGAGCCTCTTTAGATCGTAAGCTACCTTAACCGCCATGGCTTACCACCGGTAATGGGCGTAGGCGCGGTTGGCCTCGGCCATGCGCTCCACGTCCTCCTTCTTCTTGACCGCCCCGCCCTTGCCCTCGGCAGCGTCCATGAGCTCGTGGGCGATGCGCACCGCAGCGCCGCGTTCGGGGCGTTGGTTGGCCGCCTGCACCAGCCAGCGCAGGGCCAAGGACTGCTGCCTGCGGGGAGGAACCTCCATGGGCACCTGGTAGTTGGCCCCACCCACGCGGCGGGAACGCACCTCCATGCGGGGCTTCACGTTCTCCACCGCCTGCTTAAAGACCTTCAAAGGCTCCTGCCCGGTCTTTTCCTGGATGATGCGGCAGGCCTCGTAGAAGATGCGGGCGGCCAGGTTCTTCTTCCCATCCCGCATGATTTTGTTGATGAAGGCCGACACCACCACATCCCCGTAGACCAGGTCGGGCTGGAGTTGGCGTACCTCTGCTCTTCTTCTCCGCGCCATAGTTCACCTACTTCTTCTTGGCCGGGGCCGCGCCCTTGGTCTCCTTGGGCTTCTTGGTCCCGTACTTGGAGCGGCTCTTCTTCCGGTCCTTCACGCCCTGGGCGTCGTAAACCCCACGGACGATGTGGTAGCGCACACCCGGAAGGTCCTTCACACGGCCGCCCCGGACGAGGACCACGGAGTGCTCCTGGAGGTTGTGCCCCTCGCCGGGAATGTAGGCGGTGACCTCGTAGCCCGAGGTCAGGCGCACCTTGGCCACCTTCCGCAAGGCGGAGTTGGGCTTCTTGGGGGTGACCGTACGCACCACCGTGCACACTCCCCGGCGGAAGGGCGAGCCCTTCAAGGCCGGAACCTTGCTCTTCTTTTGGACCTTCTCGCGGCCCTTTCTGACTAGCTGGTTGATCGTCGGCAGTGCCACCACTCCCTTCTTCTTGGACTTGCCCCCGTGTTCTCAAGATCCACCCGGGAAGGTTCCCGGTTTAGCCCGCACAGGGCACCACCCTCAGGACCAGGGGCTGGCCCTGAGGGCCCTCAACTTGCCTAGTGTACAGGGCCTTGGACCTTTTGGCAAGCGCAAAAAACAGGACTTTACCCACATCTCCGTTTCGTGGTAAATCTCCCCTTGCGGGCGCAGCCCGTATCTGGTACCGGGGGTGATCCATGGACATGCTCAAGGTGGCCGAGGCCAGGCTCCAGGAGTTCACGGGCCGTTTTGCGAGCGTTTTCCCCCGATAAGCGCCTCCACCGACGGTTTGAAGAGGTGGTGCGGGGCGCCTTGGCCGCAGGCTCAGCCCGGGTGAGCGAGATGGTGGCCTCGCTCCCTTCTCCCCTCCAGAACCGCTTCCACCAGGCCAAAGCCCTTTACCGCTTCCTGTCCAACCCACGGGTGGAGGCAGAAGCCCTCCTTGACCGGGTCTATCAGGAGAGCGCGACTGCCCTGGAGGGTGAGGAGGTTCTGGTCCTCCTGGACCTGAGCCCGGTGGCCAAGCCCTATGCCCGGGCCCTGGAGGGGATAGCCCGGGTGGGGAAGGATAGGCGGCCCGGGTACGAGCTCCTCACCGCCCTGGGGTTGGACCCCGCGGGGCGGCTGGCCCTGGGGTACGCCCACCTGGTGGCCTACGGGGAGAGGGGGTTTGCCAGCCTGCCCAAGGAGGTGGAGGGAGCCATTGAGGCGGCCCGGGAGCGATTGGGGGGCGTGGGCAGGAGGCTGGTGTATGTGGCGGACCGGGGGTTTGACGACCGGAAGGTGTTTGGGCAGGTGCTGGCCCTGGGGGAGGAGTTCGTGGTGCGGGTCTACCGGGACCGGAAGCTTGGGGAGGGGGGTTCTCTGGCGAAGGTGGCTTCTTCCCTGGCCCTTCCCTGTGGGGAGGAGGTGGAGCTGAGGGTAGGGGGCAGGTACCAGCGGGTGCGGCTCCACTTCGGATGGAGGGAGGTGGAGGTGGAGGGGAGGCGGCTCCACCTGGTGGTCTGCCGGGTGCCAGCCCTGGGGCGGCGTGGGGAGTGGTGGCTACTGACCAGCTTGCCGGTGAGGGGGAGGGAGGAGGCGGCGCAGGTGGTGGAGGCGTACCGCAGGCGGTGGGAGGTGGAGCGGTTCTTCCGGCTTTTGAAGACGGGGCTGGGGCTTGAGACCTTCCAGGTGCGGGGGCTTGCCCGGATCCGGAAGGTGGTGGCGGTTTTGCTGGGGCTGGCGGTGTTCCTTTGGGAAGTTGAGCGGTTGGGGGATCCGTTCAAGGGGTTTCTTTTGCAGCTCGGGGGCAAGCTGGGGCTGCCCAGCGAGAGGGATGGTCCGTACCTGCTCCTGAGGGGCCTGGTTCGCCTGCTCAACTATGAAGTCACCCAAGAACTCTTGAAGCAGGCTAAGGGAGGGCGAGGAAGGAGTTTTGGGTAAAGCCCTGCAAAAAAGACCCCCGCCCGCAGGCGGGGAGGTTTGGAGCCGGTGGCCGGATTTGAACCGGCGGCCTACCGCTTACGAGGCGGTTGCTCTACCGCTGAGCTACACCGGCCCGCCCAGAAGAGTTTAGGGCACAGGCCCCGCTTGTGCAACTACCTTAGGACCACCCCGGGCTGGACCCGGAGGGCGCGGAAAAGGGGAAGGAGGGAGGAGAGGAAGGTGGCGAGAAGGCTCGCCCCGCTCACCACCAGGAAATCCCCTGGGCGCATCTCCACCGGCAGGTGGGTGAGGAAGTATAGCTCCCCCGGGAGGTCCAAGGGCCGAAGGGCCAGGTAGAGGCAGAGGAGGTAGCCGAGAAGGTTGCCCAGGAGAACGCCCCCCGCCCCCAAAAAGACCCCCTCCAGGGCGAAGACCAAGCCCACGGTGGCCCTCGAGGCGCCCATGGCCCGCAGGAGGGCGATCTCCGGGGTCTTCTCCACCACCTTGAGCACCAAGAGGTTCGCCACCCCCAGGGCGGCCACGGCCACGATGAGGAAGACCAGGATGCCCAAAACCCGCTTTTGCAGGGAAAGCTGCTCCAGGAGGGTGCGCTGGGTGTCCTGCCAGGCCTGGGGGAAGAAGCGGGTACCCGCCAGGGCGAGCCCCACCTCTTTGGCCCGCCAGGGGTCCTTAAGCCGCACCTGGTAGCCCTGGGCCTTTAGGCCCGAAAGCTTTTCCACGGCGCCCAGGTCCACGAAGGCGTAACCGGAGTCCAGGAGATAGTTCCCTGTGCGAAAGGACCCCAGGACCCGAAGCGCCACCCGCTCCTGGGTGGCGGAGAGGGCATAGATCCGGTCCCCCACCACCGCCCCCAAGGACTGCATCAGGGCCGAGCCCAGGTAGATGCCCCCCGGCTCCAGCCTCAGGCCGAGCTCGGGATAGAGGGCCTCCCCCCCTTCCCCTAGGCCCACCAAGGTGGCGAAGTCCACCCCAGGCCCCCGGGCCCCTTCCGCCGGGCGGGTGAGGAGGGCCTTGGTGGCGGCGAAGGGCGCCGCCCTCTCCACCTCGGGGTGGGGAGGGAGGGGCGGAAGCGCCTCCCCTAGGCTAAAGAGGACGAGGTGGGGGTACGCCTTGAGCGTGGCCCGGACCAGGCCGCTCACGAAGCCATTGGTGAGGGAAAGGGCGGCGAGGAGCACCGCCACCCCCACCCCTATACCGAGAAGGGCCAAGGCCGTCTGAAGCGGTCTTCGCTTTAGGTGGGCCCAGGCGAGGAAGAGGGCGAAGCGCACGAGGCCAGGATACCTAGCGCCGGGGGTACTCCACCACCTCCAGCGCCACCCAGCGGCGGCCGAAGCGCACCGCCGTGGCCCGGTCGGGAAGCCAGACGTCCACCTTTTCCCGCATCCTGGGGTGCATCACGTCCGCCACCACGAAGATGCGGCCTTGGAAGAGGTAATCAAACTGGCCCTTCCCCCTCCCGTACACGCTCCCCAGATCCCGTAGGCGCACCTTGGTCCCGTAGGGGAGCACCTTGAGGAGGTCCCGGCTCACCGCCAACACCCCAAGCCGGGTGCGCATCCCCGTGGCGGTGACGAAGGGGGTGGCGTCGGTTTCCCGAACGCTGGACGTGTAGGCCGTGGCCTGGAGGACCAGGACCTTTTTCGCCTCCTGGGCGAAGCCCCCCGCAATGGCGAGGGCGAGGAGGAGCGTCATGGCTAAACCCCGCATAGCGCCCCCAAGTATGCGTGGAAAGCCAGGAGGTCTCTGAGAACCATGAGGGGCTTCCCTCATGGAGCGCGGCGCTGAGCACTTTAGGGTAGCTCTAATGTCTTAAAAACCCCGCCAGACAGGGACAAGTTCTGGCGGGGTGCGATTAGAAATCGCTAAAGGACCTTTAGCTTAGCCTCATTCCCTTCAAACAGCCTAAGGGCAGGGGGTGTCGGAGAGGGTGAGGGTGTACCGCCCGCTTCCCTCCTCGTCAAACCCCGCCCGCGCCCACCCCCGGTCCCGCACCACCAAAAGCGTGGCCGGGGAAACGGGGGCGCAGTTCACCACCGGGTCCAGGACCCTGGGGTACAGGTCCCCGTGGCCGTTATAGAGAAGGGCCACCAGGTCCAAGGGGCCCGCGTAGGCGAAGCGCAGGTAGCCCGTGGCCGAGTTCACGTTGTAGCGGTCAAACTCGCCCACGAACTCTATGGCCCCCGTTTTCGTTCCCGAAGAGAAAGCCTCCCCCTGCCCTGCGGGATTG
Organism: Thermus hydrothermalis; assembly: GCF_022760925.1. Classification (NCBI taxonomy): domain Bacteria; kingdom Thermotogati; phylum Deinococcota; class Deinococci; order Thermales; family Thermaceae; genus Thermus; species Thermus hydrothermalis. The sequence goes on from NZ_JAKTNT010000014.1 coordinate 6,779, forward strand.
GGGGTGAAGGCTTGGGCGTAAAGGGTCACCCGGTCCCCGCTTAGGGCGTAGTTCTCCACCCGGAGGTAGTAGAACCGCCCCCCCTCGCCCTTAAAGTTCAGGCGGTAGCCGGGGTCCAGGGTAATCTGGGGGCGGAGGGCCAGGGGGGTAAGCTCAGAAGAGGCGGCGAACCAGTTCCGGGCTACGCTCACCGCCTGGAACACGCCCCTATCGTCCAGAAGGACGAGGCGGAGGCGAGCGCTAAGCCCCAAGGTGGAGGAAACCGCCGCTATCTGGAGGGCCTGGGTGGCGGAAGGGGCGATGCGGTACACCTTTACCCCGGGCCTTAAGGTGCTCCCGCTTTCCTGGGCCGGGGGCAGGTCGGCCATGGCGTAGCCGCCCACCGGAAGGTCCCCGCTCACCGGGGGTGCGGCCTCGAGGCCACACCCCGCCAAGGCCAGCAACAAGAGGAGTCCCAAACCGGTACGCAACCTAGAAACCCCCTTTCCCTTCAGGATAACCCGAGGAAAAGGGGGAAGGCTTAGGGCTTCCTTTAGCTACTCTAAGACCCCCAGGTAGGCGTAGAGGTCCGGCCCCCCCGGCAGGATCTCCACCGCAAGCTCGGGGAACCTCTGGGCCACCTCCTCCGCCTTCTCCTTGGGGGTGTTGGGGCCGAGGAAGAGGGTGAGGACCTCCTTCCCCTCCTGGGCCAGGCGCACGAGGCCCTCCAAGACCTCCTCCGGCGTTTCCCCCACCAGGACGAGCTTCCCGTCCAGAAGGCCGATGGGCTTGTCCTTGAGGACCCTAACCCCATCCACCTCCGCATCCCGGCTCGCCCAGGTGACCTCGAGGGTAGTAGCCCCCTTGGCCGCCTCCTCCATCTCGGGAAGGAGCTCCTCGGGCTCCGCCTCAGGGAGGTAGCGCACCGCCGCCGCCAACCCCTGGCCCAGGGTACGGGTCTTGAGGACGTACACCTCCTTGCCCGCCTCCTTCGCTAGCTTGGCCGCCTCCTCCGCCGCCAGGAAGACGTTGGGGTTGTTGGGCAGGAGGATCACCTTGGGGCTCGGCACGCTCCTGATGGCGGAAAGCAGGTCCTCCACGCTAGGGTTTTGCGTCTGCCCCCCCGCCACCACCCGCGCCCCTAGGCTGCGGAAGACCCGGGCCACCCCATGGCCCAAGGCCACGGCCACCAGGCCCGTGGGGGGCGGGGGCACCTCGGAGGCCCCGGCCATGGCCAGGATCTCCGTGTGTTGCTCGGTCATGTCCTCCACCTTGGTCCGCACCATGCGGCCAAAGCGGGCCACGGCGGAGAGAAGGCCATCGGGGTCGTCGGTGTGGATGTGCCCCTTCACGTAGCCCTCCGCCCCCACCACCAAGAGGGAGTCCCCAAAGGGCGCCACCACCTCCCGGATCTTCTCTATGGGGACCTCTACCCCCTCCATGAGGAACTCGGTGCAGTAGCCGAACACCTCCGTGGCGAAGGCGGTCTGGGCGTAGCGCTCCACCTTGGGGGGCTCGGGGAGGGGGAGCTTTAGGGCATAGCCTTGAATGCCCTCCAAAAAGCGCACGTACCCCGCCCCCCCGGCGTCCACCACCCCCGCCTGCTTGAGCACGGGAAGGAGCTCTGGGGTGCGGGCCAAGGCTTCCCGGGCCGCCTGAAGGGCGGAGGTGAGGACGGCCTCGAGGGTATCCCCCCTGGCCCCCTCCCCCGCCGCCCGGGCCACGGTGAGGATGGTCCCCTCCACGGGCTTCATCACCGCCTTGTAGCCCGTTTCCGCCCCCAGGCGCAGGGCTTCCACCAGGGTGGGAGGGTCCAGGGCCTCCTTTTTGCGAAGGGCCTCGGCGAAGCCCTTGAGGATCTGGGAAAGGATGACCCCGCTATTCCCCCGGGCCCCCAAGAGGCTCCCATAGGCGATGGCCCGGGCCACCTCCGCCATCTGGGAGGTGTCGGCCAGGTCCAGCTCCCGCCGGGCGGACTGCAGGGTTAGGTGCATGTTGGTGCCTGTGTCCCCATCGGGCACCGGGTAGACGTTCAAGGCGTTGAGCTCTTCCACGTACACCCGGAACCAGTCCGTGGCGTAGCGGAAGGCCTCAGCCAGCTCGCCCGGGGCCCAGCTACGCACGCCCCACCCCCACCACGTGCACCCGCACCTGGGAAAGCTCCACCCCCGCCAGATGCTTGGCGGCGAAGGCCACCCGTTCCGCCAAGGACTCCACCACCGTGGGGATGCGGGCCCCCAAAGCCACCACCACGTAGAAGTCGGCGGCGTACTTCCCCGGGTTCGCCGGGTCCGGGCGCACCACCACCCCCTCGCTCGCCTCCTGCCGCCCCAGGATGCGCACCACCTGCTCCTTAAGGCCCGCCGGGGCCATGCCCACCACCCCCGGCACCTCGTGGGCCGCCAGGGCCAGAAGGGAGGCCAAGGCGGCTTCCGTCACCGTCACGCGCCCTTGCACGCTACCTCCTTAAGGCCTCCTCGGGAGGCGTGTAAGGGAGGCCAAAGGCCTCCGCCACCCCCGGGTGGGTGAGGAGGCCCTTGTGGGTGTTTAACCCCTTGAGGAGGGCCCCGTCTTCCCAGAGGGCCTCCAAGCCCTTCTCCGCCAGCTTGAGCACGTAGGGCAGGGTCTGGTTGGTGAGGGCAAAGGTGGAGGTGCGGGGCACCGCCCCGGGCATGTTGGCCACCCCGTAGTGCACCACCCCGTCCACCACGTAGGTGGGCTCGGCGTGGGTGGTGGGGCGGATGGTCTCCACGCACCCCCCCTGGTCCACGGCCACGTCCACGATGACCGAACCCTCCTTCATCAGGGGGAGCATGTCCCGGGTGACCAGCTTGGGCGCCTTGGCCCCCGGCACCAAGACCGCCCCGATGAGGAGGTCGGCGTGCTGGATGCTCTTCTTGATGTTGGCCTCGGTGGCGGTGAGGGTCACCACCCGCCCGCCAAACACGTCGTCCAGGTACTGGAGGCGCTTGTGGTTCACGTCCAGGATGGTCACCTGCGCCCCCATCCCCAAGGCGATCTTGGCGGCGTTGGTGCCCACGGTGCCGCCCCCCAGGATGACCACGCTGGCCGGGGCCACCCCGGGCACCCCACCCAAAAGCACCCCCCGCCCCCCGTGGGGCTTCTCCAGGAACTGCGCCCCCACCTGGGGAGCCATGCGCCCCGCCACCTCGCTCATGGGAACGAGAAGGGGCAAGGAGCCATCGGGAAGCTGCACCGTTTCGTAGGCGATGCCCGTGACCCCGCTTCGGAGCATGGCCTCGGTGAGGGCGCGGTCCGCCGCCAGGTGGAGGTAGGTGAAGAGGATGAGCCCCTCCCGCAAAAAGGGGTACTCCTCGGGCAGGGGCTCTTTCACCTTCACCACCATCTCCGCCTTCCAGGCCTCCTCGCGGCTTACCAGGTGGGCCCCGGCCCGCTCGTACTCGGCGTCGGATAGGCCCGAGCCTACCCCCGCCCCCCGCTCCACCAAAACGGTATGCCCCCGCTTCACCAGGCTCTCCACCCCGCCCGGGGTCAGGGCCACGCGGTTCTCCAGGGTCTTGATCTCCTTGGGTACGCCGATGGTCATCTCACGCCTCCTTTACGAACACCCGTTTGATCTTAAGCTTGAAGCCGTCGCCCTCCGCGATGGCCAGAAGCCGCCTGCGGGAGTCTACCAGGGTCACGTATCCCAGGGCGGGGATGGGAAGGGGCACCCCTTCCAAGACCCGCCTGGCCTCGGTGTGGGAAAGCTCCACCACGGGGAAGGGCAGGACGTCCACCTCGGGGATGGCCTTCTCCGGGGAAAGCTCCGAAAGCCGCACCGCCCGTTCCAGGCCCACCTTGCCGATGCGGGTGCGCACGAGCCCCGAGAGGAAGGCCTTGGTCCTGAGCTTTTCCCCCAGGTCCCGGGCGAAGGCCCGCACGTAGGTGCCCGGGCCCACCACCAGGCGGATGACCGCCGTGGGATAGTCCCCAAGGGGCTTCGGGAGCTCCACCTTGCGCCCGCCCTTCTCCGCAAGCCGCCACCCCTTGGCCGAGGGGGCGATGGGGTGGGGAATGGGCTTGGGGTCAAAGGCGAGGAGCTCCACCTCCACATACCGCACCGGTCTCGGGCCGAGCTCCAGGGGTTTCCCCTCCCGGGCCGCCTCGTAGGCCCGCTTGCCCCCCACCTTGATGGCGGAGTAGAGGGGCGGCACCTGCTCCTTTAGGGCCAGGAAGGAAGGGAGGGCGCTTTCCAGGTCCTTGCGGTCAAAGCGCACCGGGGCCTCCTCGCTCACGGGGCCTTCCGCATCCAAGGTGGGCGTGGTGGCCCCGAAGGAAACCCAGGCGATGTACTCCTTGTCCTCCCCGGAGAGGAAGGGCACCAGTTTGGTGCTCTCCTCGGATACCAGGAGCAAAAGCCCCGTGGCCAAGGGATCCAGGGTGCCGGTGTGCCCCACCCGGCGGGTGCCGAGGCGCTTTCTCGCCTCCTCCACCGCATCGTGCGAGGTGAGGTGGAGGGGCTTGTCCACCGCGTAGAGGGCCATGCCTAGGGGATTGTATCACCGGAAAGGGGCGGGAAGAATGGACGTATGGACCTAGCCGAACGGTACCCCTCCCTGCGCTTCGCCTGGCCCAGGCCCGGGGTCCTGGAGATCTCCTTCCGAGGGGAAAAGCTCAACGCCATGGACCCTCCCCTTCACCGGGCCCTCTCCCAGGTATGGCGGGACCTCGAGGCCCTCCCCCACCTCCGCGCCGTCCTCCTTCGCGGCGAAGGGGGCGTCTTCTCCGCCGGGGGGTCCTTTGCCCTCATTGAGGAGATGCGCGCCTCCCACGAGGCCCTGATGCGCGTTCTAGAGGAGGCGCGGGACCTGGTCCTAGGCCCCCTCAACTTCCCCAGGCCCGTGGTGGCGGCGGTGGAGAAGGTGGCGGTGGGGGCGGGGCTCGCCCTGGCCCTTGCGGCGGACATCGCCGTGGTGGGAAAGCAAGCCCGCCTCCTGGACGGCCACCTCCGCCTCGGGGTGGCGGCGGGGGACCATGCGGTCCTCCTCTGGCCCCTTCTGGTGGGCCTGGCCAAGGCCAAGTACCACCTCTTCCTCAACGAGCCCCTCACCGGGGAGGAGGCGGAAAGGCTTGGCCTGGTGGCCCTGGCGGTGGAGGACGAGGCGGTCTACGCAAAGGCGCTTGAGGTGGCGGAGCGCCTGGCCAAGGGGCCCAAGGAAGCCCTAAGCCACACCAAGCGGGCCCTCAACCACTGGCTCCGCACCTTCCTCCCCCACTTTGAGCTCTCCTTGGCCTTGGAGTTTTTGGGCTTTTCCGGAAAGGAACTGGAAGAAGGCCTGAAGGCTCTGAAGGAAAAACGGGAACCCCACTTTCCATGATGCGGCTACAGGCTTTTCTGGCCCGGGCCGGGGTGGCGAGCCGCCGGAAGGCGGAGGCCCTGATCCAACAGGGCCTCGTCCGGGTGAATGGGGAGGTGGCTCGCCTGGGACAGAAGGTGGGGCCCGAGGACCTCGTGGAGGTGGCGGGCCGGCGGGTGGCCCTGCCCGAGCGGGTGGTCCTCGCCCTGCACAAGCCCAAGGGCTACGCCACCACCCGCTTTGACCCCCATGCGGAAAAGACCGTGTACGAGCTCCTACCGGAGATCCCCGGCCTCCACCCCGTGGGCCGCCTGGACCGGGACTCCGAGGGGCTTCTCCTCTTTACCAACGACGGCGAGCTCACCTTCCGCCTCACCCATCCCCGCCATGGGGTGAAAAAGGTCTACCGGGTCTGGACGGAAAGGGGCACCCTGCCGGAAGCCGTCTGCCGGAGGCTCTTGAAGGGGGTCCTTTTGGAGGACGGCCCCGCCAAGGCCCTCGCCTGCCGCCCCGCCCCGGGCGGCGCCCTCCTCACCCTAGGGGAGGGGCGGAAGCGGGAGGTGCGCCGGATGCTCAAGGCCGTGGGCTACCCGGTGCGGCGGCTTCTCCGGGTCCAGGTGGGGCCCATCCGGCTCGGGGACCTGCCCCCGGGCAAGTGGCGCAGGCTTTCCCCAGAGGAGGAGAAGGCCCTCTTGCGCCAGGTGGGGCTAGAATAAGGGGCATGTTCGCGCCGGGGAACGGACCCGTGCAGATCAGCGCCGAGGCCATACGCCAACGGGTGGCGGAGCTAGGGGCCCAGATCGCCCAGGACTACCAGGGGAAGACCCCCCACCTCATCTGCGTGCTCAACGGGGCCTTCATCTTCATGGCCGACCTGGTGCGGGCCATCCCCCTCCCCCTCACCCTGGACTTCATCTCCATCAGCTCCTACGGCAACGCCTACCGCTCCAGCGGGGAGGTGGAGCTCATCAAGGACCTGAGGCTACCCATCCACGGCCGGGACGTCATCGTGGTGGAGGACATCGTGGACACGGGGCTTACCCTTTCCTATCTTTTGGACTACCTCGAGGCCCGCAAGCCCAACTCCATCCGCGTGGCCGCCCTCCTCTCCAAGCCCTCCCGCCGCCAGGTGGAGGTCCCCATCCACTACCTGGGCTTTGAGATTGAGGACGCCTACGTCTACGGCTACGGCCTGGACCGGGCCCAGTTTGACCGGAACCTGCCCTTCATCACGTCCATCCGCCCGGAGGAGGAATGAGGTACCTGGACCTCATCACCGCCCTGTTCGCCACGGTGCTCCTCGTCTCCAACGTGGCCTCCACCAAGCTCGTGGTCCTGGGGCCTTTCACCTTTGACGGGGGAACCCTCCTCTTCCCCTTGGCCTACATCTTCGGGGACGTCCTCACGGAGGTCTACGGCTACCGCAAAAGCCGGCGGGTCATCTGGATCGGGTTCTTGGCCCTGGTCCTCGCCACCCTCACCTTCCAATGGGTGGCCGCCCTCCCCACCCCAGAGGACGGGGAAAGCCGCCGCTTTGGCGAAGCCTTCGGCCTCCTCCTCGGCCTCACCCCCAGGATCGTCCTGGGAAGCCTCCTCGCCTACTTCGCCGGGGAGTTCGCCAACGCCTACGTCCTGGCCAAGCTCAAGGTGCGCACGGGGGGGCGCTTCTTCTGGCTGCGCGCCCTAAGCTCCACCCTGGTGGGCCAGGGGCTGGACACGGGGCTCTTCCTCCTCGTGGCCTTCTACGGCGTCCTCCCAAGCGAGGTGCTCCTCGCCGTCTTCCTCTCCAACTACGTCTTCAAGGTGGGGGTGGAGGCCCTGATGCTCCCCATAACCTACGGCGTGGTGGGCTTCCTCAAGCGGGCCGAAGGGCTGGACGTTTACGACAAGGACACGGACTTCAACCCCTTCCGCCTGGCATGAACCCCCTTTGGGAACACCCCATGGGCGTGGGCACTTGGGCCTGGGGGGACCGGCTTTTCTGGGGCTACGGCGAGGCCTATGGGGAAGCCGAGCTCAAGGAGGCCTTCCGGGAAAGCTTAAGGGCAGGCCTCCGCCTCTTTGACACCGCCGAGTTCTACGGGTTCGGCCTTTCGGAAAGGCTCTTGGGCCGCTTCATGGCCGAGACGGGGGAAAGGCCTTTTCTCGTCACCAAGTTCTTCCCCTACCCCTGGCGCCTTTCCAGAAAGAGCCTCCTAAAGGCCCTGAAGGGAAGCCTAGGGCGGCTTGGGGTGGAGGCGGTGGACCTCTACCTCCTCCACTGGCCCTGGCCCCCCGTGCCCCTCAGGGTCTGGGCCGAGGCCCTGGCGGAGGCCTACGAGCGGGGCCTCGCCCGGGGGGTGGGGGTGGCGAACTGCTCCTTGGCCCAACTGGAGGCGGTGAAGGGGGTCTTGGAGCGCCACCGGGTACCCCTTTGGGCCAACCAGGTGGAGTTTAGCCTCCTCAAGCGGGACTGGGAGGCCCACCTGCCCGCCCTCCGGCGGGAGGGCATCGCCCTCATGGCCTATAGCCCCCTGGCCATGGGCTGGCTCACGGGCAAGCTGGACCCCGACCGCCCCCCAAGGGGCTACCGGGGAAGCAAGTACCGCCCCATCCTGGGCCGGGTGCGCCGCCTTCTTCCCGTGCTCAAGGGGCTTGCCGAGGCCAAGGGGACAAGCCCCGCCGCCATCGCCCTCCGCTACCTGATGGAGAAGGGGGCCCTCCCCATCCCCGGGGCCAAAAACGCCCACCAGGCCCGGCAAAACGCCGACGCCCTGCGGATCTCCCTAACCCCGGAGGAGATGGCCCTTTTGGAGGGGGCATCGTAAGCTTAAGGGGATGCCGGGGATCGCCATCATCGGGGCGCAGTGGGGGGACGAGGGCAAGGGCAAGGTGGTGGACGCCTTGGCCCGGGACGCGGACTACGTGGTCCGCTACCAGGGCGGGGCCAACGCCGGGCACACCGTGGTGGCGGAGGGCCGGGTTTTCAAGCTCAACCTCCTGCCCTCCGGGGTCATCCACCCCCATGCGGTGAACGTCCTGGGGGACGGGATGGTCATAGACCCCTTCCGCTTCCAGGAAGAGCTGGAAGGCCTGCGGAAAGAAGGGTTTGACCCCAAGGTCCTGGTATCGGAAAGGGCCCACCTGGTCCTACCCCACCACAAGTACGTGGAAAGCCGCCACAACTTCGTGGGCACCACGGGCCGGGGCATCGGCCCCGCCTACTCGGACCGGGCCAGGCGGGTGGGGATTAGGGCGGGGGACCTTTTGGACGAGGAGGTCTTGCGGGAGAGGGTGCGCCGCCTCCTCCACGAGAAGCCCAACTCCACCCGGGAGGCGGGCTGGGACACGGAGGAGAAGGCCCTCGCCGACCTCCACCGCATGCGGGAGATCCTGAGGCCCTACATCGCCGACACCGGGGCCCTCCTGCGGGAGGCCTGGCGCAAGGGGAAGCGCCTCCTCTTTGAAGGGGCCCAGGCCACCCTCTTGGACCTGAACTACGGCACCTACCCCTACGTGACGAGCTCCCACCCCACGGTGGGGGGCATCCTGGTGGGCACCGGCCTCCCCCACAAGGCCATCACCAAGGTCTACGGGGTGGCCAAGGCCTACGCCACCCGGGTGGGGGAAGGCCCCTTCCCCACGGAGATCCACGGGGAGTTGGCCCACCACCTGCGGGAAAAGGGGGGGGAGTACGGCACCACCACGGGCAGGCCCCGCAGGGTGGGCTGGCTGGACCTGGTGGCCCTGAAGTACGCCTGCGAGGTGAACGGCTTTGACGGCCTGGCCCTCACCAAGCTGGACGTGCTCTCGGGCCTGGAAAAGGTGAAGGTGGCCGTGGAGTACCTGGACGGGGCCCGCCCTGGGGAGGCGAGGCCGGAAGCGGTGCGCTACCTGGAGCTTCCCGGCTGGGGGGAGCTTTCGGGGGTCAAGGGGCGGGAGGACCTCCCGGGAAGCCTCCTCCGCTACCTGGAGCTCATTGAGGAGCACACGGGGGTGCCCGTGGTCCTCTTCTCCACGAGCCCCCGCCGGGAGGATACCTTCGGGGCGGTGAGCTGGGTCTAGGCCTTAAGGAAGGCCACGTACCGCTCCAGGAGGAGGTAGGCCTCGCCGCTTGCCAGGACCTCCTGGGCCCGGCGCACGCCCGCCTCGAGGCTCCCCACCGCGCCGGCGGCGTACAACCCCGCCCCCGCCGCTAGGGCCACCGCCTGGGCCGCAGGGCCCCTTTCCTCCCCCTTCAGGAGGCGCCGGGCCCGCTCGGCGTTCTCCTTGGGGGTGCCCCCCTTGAGGGCCTCGAGGGGGGCCCGCTCCAAGCCCACCGCCTCCGGGGTGAGGGTGTAGACCCCCTTCCCCACCTCCGCCACCCGGTTCTCCCCGAGGACGAGCTCGTCCGCCCCTTCCCCGTGCACCACGAGCCCCCGGGCCCCAAGCCGCTCCAAGGCCTCGGCCATGGGGGAAAGCCACCTTTCGCTATAGACCCCGAGGACGTAGGCCTCCGCCCCGGCGGGGTTGGTGAGGGGGCCCAAGAGGTTGAAGACAGTGCGGATGCCAAGCTCCGCCCGCACCGGGGCCACGTGGCGCATGGCGGGGTGGAAGACCCGGGCGAAGAGGAAGCCGAAGCCTAAGGCCTCTATGGCCTCCCCCACCCTTTCGGGCGGGGCCTCCAGGTCCACCCCCAAGGCCTCCAAGAGGTCGGCGCTCCCCGCCTGGGAGCTCGCCGCCCGGTTCCCGTGCTTGGCCACCGCCACCCCCCCCGCCGCCGCCACCAGGGCGGCCAGGGTGGAGAGGTTCAAGAGCCCCTTGTGGTCCCCCCCGGTGCCCACGATGTCCAGAAGGGGCCTCCGGCCCACCCTCAAGGGCCTCGCCGCCTCCCGCATGGCCCGGGCCATAGCGGCGATCTCGTGGGGCCTTTCCCCCCTTAGGGCCATGGCGGTGAGCACCCCCGCCGCCCGCACCGGGGAAACCTCCCCCCGCATCAGGGCCTGCATGAGGCGATAGGCCTCCTCCTCCTCCAACACCTCGCCCAGAAGCGCCTTCCGCACTACTTCCATGGGTCCTCCAAAAAGTTCTTGAGGATGAGTTTACCCGCCTCGGTGAGGTAGCTTTCCGGGTGAAACTGCACCCCGTGGGTGGGGTAGGCCCGGTGCCGAAAGCCCATCACCGTGCGCCCCCCCGCCTCCTCCACCCAGGCGTTCACCCGAAGCTCCTCGGGCACCTCCACCACTACCAGGGAGTGGTAGCGGGTGGCGGGGAAGGGGCTATGGAGCCCCCGGAAGACCCCGGTGCCGTCGTGGTGGATCTCGCTCACCTTGCCGTGCATGATGAGGGGAGCCGGCACCACCTTCCCCCCGAAGGCCATGCCGATGGCCTGGTGGCCCAGGCAGACCCCGAGGATGGGGTAGCGGGGGGCGTAGCGGGCGATGAGGGGCAGGGAAAGCCCCGCCTCCAACGGGGTGCAGGGCCCGGGGCTAATCAGGATGCGGTCCGGGTCCAGGGCCTCCACGTCCTCGAGGGCGAACTGGTCGTTCCGCCAGACCACGGGGCTCGCCCCAAGCTCCCCCAGGTACTGCACCAGGTTGTAGGTGAAGCTATCGTAGTTGTCCACCACCAAAACCCGCATCTAAAGCCCCTCCTCCGCCATCTCCACCGCTTTCAATAGCGCCTTGGCCTTGTTCAGGCACTCCTGGTACTCCCTCTCCGGCACGGAATCCGCCACGATCCCCGCCCCCGCCTGCACGTGCATCCGCCCGTGGGCGATGACGAAGGTGCGCAAGGTGAGGGCCACGTCCAAGACCCCATCGTAGGCCAGATAGCCGAAACTCCCCCCGTAGGGCCCCCGGCGGTGGGGTTCCAGTTCCTCAATGATCTCCATGGCCCTAATCTTGGGGGCCCCGGAAACCGTGCCCATGGGGAGGACGCTGGCCAGGGCGTCCAAGGGGGTCTTCCCCTCCGCCAAGACCCCCTCCACCGTGGACACCAGGTGCATCACGTGGGAGTAATACTCCACGTGCAAAGGCTCCACCACCCGCACGCTGCCAAAGGCCGCCACCCGGCCGATGTCGTTGCGGGAAAGGTCCAGAAGCATCACGTGCTCCGCCCGCTCCTTTTCGTCCTGTAGAAGCTCCTCCGCAAGCCGCCGGTCCTCCTCCTCGTCCCTGCCCCGGGGCCGGGTGCCGGCGATGGGCCGGGTCACCACCTTGCGGCCATCGGAGCGCAGGAGGCTTTCGGGGCTGGCGGAAACCAGAACCACCTCCCCCAGGTCCAGATAGCCCATGTAGGGGCTTGGGTTCACGCTCCTCAGGGCCCGGTAGAGGGCAAAGGGGTGGACGGTAAGGGGGGAGGAAAGCCGTAGGGAGAGGACCACCTGGAAGATATCCCCGGCCCGGATGTACTCCAGAGCCTGCCCCACCGCCTCTAGGTACGCCGCCTCCGTCATGTCCGCCTGGAACCGGGCCCGCCCCCCGGGCCTTTCCCCCGGGACCCCGGGCAAGGGCCCCTTAAGCCGCCCCTCGGCCCAGGCTAGGCGGGCCTCCGCCTCCTCGGGGTCCACCCCCGGGGCCACCAGGTGGAGGAGGTTTTTCAGGTGGTCAAAGACCGCCACCACCTCGGGCTCCACGAAGAGGAGGTCGGGCAGGCCCAGGTCGTCGGGCTTGAGGGCGGGAAGGCGCTCGTAGTAGCGGATGAGGTCGTAGGCGGCGTACCCCACCACCCCCCCGAAGAAGGGGGGAAGGTCCGGGTGGCGCTCCAGGGGGGCGTGCACCGCCTCGTAGAGGGTGCGCAAGGGGTCTCGGGTGGGCAAGGGCTTCCCGTTTACGGTAAAGACCCCGTCCTTCAGGCGGAAGGTGCGCCTCGCCCCTACCCCCACGATGGAGAAGCGGCTTTGCCGCCCCCGTTCCACGGACTCCAGGAGGAAGCTCACCGGGGCCTTCTCGGCGAGCTTGAGGTAGGCGGTCACGGGGGTTTCCAGGTCGGCGAGCAGGGTTTTGCGAAAGGGCCTTAGGGTCTCCATCCCACCTCCTACAAAAAGCCCCCCGGGTGTACCCCGGGGGAAAGACCGCCTCCGCCCCGGGGCCTAGCCGGGCCACCAGAGGACGGAGGGAAGGGTCATGCCCCAAGGATAGCCCAAAGGGCCCCTTGGGGTCTAGGGGGCTAGAAGCGCTCGGCCACCGTCTTCATCTGCAGGAAGTGGAGGAGGTAATCGGGCCCCCCGGCCTTGGTGTCCGTGCCCGAGAGGTTGAAGCCGCCGAAGGGCTGCACCCCCACCAGGGCCCCCGTGATCTTGCGGTTGAGGTAGAGGTTCCCCACGTGGAACTCCCGCCTGGCCCTTTCCAGGTGCTCCCGCTTGCGGGAGTAGACCCCGCCCGTGAGGCCGTAGACGGTATCGTTCGCCACCTCCAGGGCCTCGCCGAAGTCCTTCACCCGGATCACGGAGAGCACCGGGCCGAAGATCTCCTCCTGGGCGATCCTGGCCTTGGGCGGCACCTCGGTGAAGACCGTGGGGGCGATGAAGTAGCCCTCCCCCTCCAGGCGCTTACCCCCGAGGACGAGCTGGCCTTCCCCCTTGCCGATTTCAATGTAGGAAAGGATTTTCTCCTCCTGGGCCTTGGAGGCCACGGGGCCGAGGTCGGGGTTCTCCTCCGCCGGGCCCACCACCAAGCGGCTCGCCCGCGCCAAGACCCGCTCCATCAAAGGCTCAAAGGCCTTCTCCGTGACGATGAGGCGGCTTGCCGCCGAGCACTTCTGCCCCTGGAAGCCGTAGGCGGAAACCAGGATGCCCTCCGTGGCCGCCTCCAGGTCGGCGGTCTCGTCCACGATGATGGCGTCCTTGCCGCCGAGCTCCAGGAAGACCCGCTTGATCCACCGCTGCCCAGGGGCCAGTTTGGCCGCCGCCTCCTGGATCCAAAGCCCCACCTCGAGGCTCCCCGTGAAGTTGATGAACCGGGTCCTGGGGTGCTCCACCAGGTAGGCCCCCACCTCCTTCCCTTCCCCGGGCAGGAAGTTCACCACCCCCGGGGGGAAGCCCGCCTCGTGGAAGATCTCAAAGACCTTGGCGGCGATGACCACGGTGTCCTCGGCGGGCTTGGCCACCACGGTGTTCCCCACCGCCACGGGCCCGGCGATCATCCCGGTGAAGATGGCGATGGGGAAGTTCCAGGGGGCGATGACCACCCCGGCCCCCAAGGGGATGTAGAAGCTCTCGTTGTCCTCCCCAGGGTAGGGCACCACCTCCACGGAGGGGTACTTGTACTTGAGGGCCTGGCGGGCGTAGTACTCCAGGAAGTCAATGGCCTCCGCCACCTCGGCGCTGGCCTCCACCCAGTTCTTGCCGATCTCGTAGACCAAGGTGGCCTCCAGTTCCCGCCTGCGCCTTTTCATGAGGGCGGCGGCCTTGAGGAGGAGGCGGCTCCGGTCCTCCTGGGGCCAGTCCTTCCAGGCGCGGAAGGCCCGCCAGGCGGCCTCGAGGGCAGCCTCCGCCTCCGCCCGCCCCGCCTTGGCGGTGCTCCCCACCACCTCGCTCGGGGCCGAGGGGTTTAGGGAGAGGATCCTCGCCGGGGTGTCCACCCAAGCCCCGTCAATGTAGAGGCCCCAGTGGCGGCCAAACTCGGCCCGGACCCGCTTTAGGGCCTCCTTCATCTCCCGCTTGGCTTCCTCGGTCTGGAAGGTTTCTATGGGTTGGTTGCGGAAAGGCTCCACCGTCATGGCTTCCTCCTTTAGCCTCCCAAGAGGCTCCTTAGCACCAAGAAGAGGTTCTCCGGCCTCTCGGCGATGCGCCGGCTTAGGTAGGGGTACCAGTCCTTCCCGTAGGGCACGTAGGCCCGCACGGTATAGCCCTCCTGGGCCAGGCGCCGCTGCGCCTCCGGGCGCACCCCGTAGAGGAGCTGGAACTCAAAGGCGGTCCTGGGGATACCGAAGGCCTCGGTGTAGCGCTTCACCTCGGCGATGAGCCTGGGGTCGTGGGTGGCGAAGGCCACGTATAGCCCCTCCCTTAGGGCGAGCTTCCCCAGGTGCAGGTACTCGGCGTCAATGAGGCGCTTGTCCTGGAAGGCCACCTCCTTGGGCTCCCGGTAGGCTCCTTTGACAAGGCGCAGGTTGGGGCGGTAGGGCAGGAGGTCCCAAAGGTCCTTCTCCGTGCGGAAAAGGTAGCTTTGGAGCACAACCCCCACCCCGCTAAACCCCTCCTCCCTTAAGGCCTTGTAGAGGCGCAAGGTGGCCTCCACCCGGGGGGAGTCCTCCATGTCCAGGCGGACGAAGACCCCTTTGGGCTCCGCTTCCCGCAGGATGCCCCTTAGAAGCTCCAGGGCGAGGCCCTCCGAAAGGTCCAGGCCGAGCTGCGTGGGCTTGACGGAAACGTACTTGGGCCAGGGCTTTTCGGCAAGGGCCCGGACCAGGCCCAGAATCCCCTCCTGGAAGGCCCGGGCCTCCTCCTCCGAGCGCACCATCTCGCCCAAGAGGTCCAGGATGGCGTGGACCCCTTGGGCCTCGAGGGCCTCCGCCACCTCAAGCGCCTCCTCCAGGGTCTCCCCCGCCACATAGCGGCGCACCAGGCTTCTCGCCCGCCCCTTGATGAGGGCCTCCACCCGGGGGTTTCCCGCCACGGAGAGCACCGTCTGCCGATAGATGAGGTCCAGGTTCATACGCCTCCTTTCCGAAGCTTCGCCACCACCAGGTCGCGGAAGCGGTACACGTGGGCCTCCACCGCCCGCTTGGCGCCTTCGGGGTCCTTCCGCCTCAGGGCCGAGAGGATGGCCCGGTGCTCCCGCCTTGTGGCCTCGTCCTGGGAAAGGGTGGGGAGGGCGCTCCGGGCCAGGGCCAGTGTGGAGAGCAGGTCCTCGTAAAGCCGGTACAGGGTCCGGTTCCCGGAAAGGCGCACCAAGGCCCGATGGAACTCCAAATCCCGGCGCATCTGCTCGGGGTAGTCCTCGGGGAGGGCCTCGTCAATGGCCCGGAGGCTTTCTTCCAGGGCATCCAGCTCCCAAGGCGCGGCCCGTAGGGCCGCTTCCCGCGCTGCCTCCCCCTCCAGAAGGGCCCGCACCCCGTAGACCTCCTCCACCTCCTCCGGGGTGAAGGCCTTGACCCTCGCCCCCTTGCCCGGCACCAGCTCTACAAGGCCCTCCTCGGCGAGACGCATCAGGGCCTCCCGCACCGGGGTGCGGGAAACCCCGAGCTCCTGGGCCAGAAGGGGCTCGGAAAGCCTTTCCCCAGGGGCGAAACGCCCGGAGAGGAGGAGGTCTTTGAGGTGGCTGTAGACCGCCTCGCGCACCTGGTTGGGTCGGCGGAAGCCCAAGGTCTGCATCCTGTATACAATATAGGGGACCCAGGGCCACAATCAAGGGCGGGGTTTCCCCCGCCCCCGGCCCTAGGCTGGATCGGCCTAACGGACCCGCGCCTCTATGGCAAAACCGCTCACCTCCGTAACCTCCAAGGGAAGAAGCCGAAGGCCCTCTAAAAGCGCCGCAAGCTCGTCCACGGACCCCTGGAAAACCACCTCGGCCTCGAGGACGCCGTTGGCGAAGCTCTTGCGCTCCGCCGAAACCACACCCTTTTGGGCTCCCAGTTCCCTTAGCAACACCGAAGCGTCCGTAAAGCTCTTAAGGCCGGTCACCGTCAGGCGGACCACGGGGCTAGCCCCGGCGGCAGCGAAGTTCTGCTTGCGCAATTCCTGCCCCACCTGCTTGCCCAGGTTGCGCAGGGCCGCAAAGGCCGCTTCCCGCTCAGAGGTGCCTGTCCCCGTCTGCGAAGGGCTCCAACTCCCCACCACCTGGCCCGTGCTGGCCATCACCAACCGCACGTCCGCCGTGGCCTTATAGGTGTAGAAGGTGGCCACGTTGGTGCGGGTGGCCAGGACGCGGGAGGTGAAGACGCGGCTCACCACCACGGCATCGGCCTTAAAGTTGGTGGCCAGGGTAATGGCTGCCAAAGCATCCCCCTGCACCAAGCGGGTGAGGAGCTGGCGGTCCGCTACCTTTTGCACCTGCGCAGCGTCCAGCACCCGAAACCCCCCCTGGAGAAGCTCCTCCCGCAAGGCCGCCTCGTAAAGACCCGCCTCTTCATCCCACCAGTACTCTCCCTGGCTCACCAGGATTAGGGTTTTGGGCCCTTGGCCAAGGGTGACCCCTAGAACAAGGGGGATCAGGAGAAGAACGAAGCGCCTAAGGCTGCTGCTGGTAAGGCTTCCCATCCGGAGCATACTTGAAGTAACTCCTAGGCGTGCGCTTGATGATCTCCTCCACCGCCTTGGAGGTCATCACAGCCAACGCCTTACCCATGGGGGTCTTCTCGTATTGCTTCAACCCACCCACAAGGGCAGCCCCCGGCCCCAGAATGCCTAGGAGCCCCCCGTAGTCCACATCCGTAGCCTCCCCCTCCACGCGGAAAGCGGAAATGATGGCGCCGCTTTGGGCATCCACGATGCGCATATCCACCGCCACGTAAGAGCGCTTCTGCCCCCCGCCAAAGGCACCCAGGAGGCCTCCCAAAATCCCTCCGCCCCCTCCCCGGGTACCACCGGCATCGGGCTCAAAGGCTGTAATGGAGCCTACAACCAGAAGCTCAGCCCCCTGGAGGTTGAGGGGTTTACCCCCGAGGTAAGCCTCCTGTTGGATCTGCGCCAACACAGAACGGTCGTAAAGGATGAAGTGGTTGGTGTTGATGAGGGCGGTCATCAAAAGCTCCGAAATGGAAGCCCCCACCCCCGCAGGGCACTGGGCAGCAGCGCAGATAAAGTTGGCCACCACCGCCTTAGCCCGTGGCCCCGTGTAGTTGGCATAGGGGTTTTCCCCCTCCAAACCCGAAGAGGTCTTGGTGGTCACGCTGGGGGCACACGCTGTCAAAGACGCCAATAGGGCAAGAGCAAGCAGAGCAAAGCTTTTTCTCATAGGTTTCACCTCACTTCTAGGCACCTAAGGGGTCTCTAGGCGCCCGATCCTAACTTATTGCCACGGAACAAATAGGGTCAAGTGCAAATGCACGCGGCTTACAACTGCCTGAGGCTAAGCTTAAGGGTTTTTCCCCCTATGGCTTAACCAGGCCTTGAGCCCGCTCCCCATCCGCTTCCACCAGGGCCCAAACCGGGCCCCGTAGCTTCGGGCCGCCTCCTCGGGGGATAGCTCCACCCCAAGTTCCTGGGCCAGGAAGTACCGGTGGTCCATGATCCAGAGGTAGAGGTCCGCCCCCGTGCGCCCAGGGAACTCCGCCAGGAGCCCAAGCTTCCGGATGGCCTCTAGGGTTGGCCTATAGAGGTTTTGGTACCAGTCCACCACCGCCTCCTCCCACGGGATCTCCCGGCCCTCCTCGAGGCCCCGGAAATACCGCCGGGTGGCGATGTGGTCCAGGAGGATGTCATAGCGGCCCAGGGTGGAAAAGAGGATGTCTTCCGCCTCGGGCACGAGCGCTTTCAGGCGGGTCTTCTCTAGGAAGTTGGCATACTCCGCCTTCAGGATCAGGTCCTTCAAGGTGTCCTTGGCCTCCACGGGCACGGGGACATCCAGGGCGATCACGTAGGCGTCTATGTACTTCTGCCCCGTGGCCTTGGCCAGGGCCACCCGGTGGTTGCCGTCCTTGACAAAGTAGACCTCCCCCACCTGGTAGACCTCTATGGGGGGAAACTCGTACCCCTCTAGCTGCAAGGCCCTAAGCCGCTTCCAGCGTTCCAGGGTGTGCGGGGTCTTGGGCAGGAAACGGCGGTCAAAGTCCTCGTAGCGGTCCACCGAGCCCACCACCTTGTCCACCTCAATGGCCTTTAGGCCCAGGTGGTGCTCCCCCTTGGGCCTGAGCGCCAGGACCTGGTGGAAGGGCAAAAGCTCCGAGGGTTCCCCCCGGAAGCGGTCCAGGAGTTCTAAAAGCCTAGCCCGGCGCTCTAAGCGCTCCGCCTCGGTTTCCGCCTGCAGGTAGCCCCGCATGGAACCGCTACCACTCCCTCCTTCAGGGTAGCCCCTTTGGGTCAGAAGAAGGTGAAAAAAAGCCCAAGGCCTGGACAAAGGCGAAACTCAGGGGTTTAGATAGGGACATGAGCCTTTCCCTGCGTGCCAGGGTGCAAAGCGAGCTGGAGCGGCTAAAGCGCGAGGGGCTTTACATTCGCCCCAAGGTCCTCGAGGCCCCCCAGGAGCCCGTGACCCGGGTGGAGGGGAAAGAGGTAGTCAACCTGGCCTCCAACAACTACCTGGGCTTCGCCAACCACCCCTACCTCAAGGAAAAGGCCAAAGCGTACCTGGAAATGTGGGGGGCGGGAAGCGGGGCGGTGCGCACCATCGCCGGCACCTTCACCTACCACCTGGAGTTGGAGGAGGCCTTAGCCCGGTTCAAGGGCACGGAAAGCGCCTTGGTGCTCCAGTCGGGCTTCACCGCCAACCAGGGGGTTTTGGGGGCGCTCCTACAGGAAGGCGACCTGGTCTTCTCCGACGAGCTCAACCACGCCTCCATCATTGACGGGCTCCGCCTCACCAAGGCCACCCGCCTGGTCTACCGCCACGCCGACGTGGAGCATCTGGAAGAGCTCCTGAAGACCCACGACACCGAGGGCCTGAAGCTCATCGTCACCGACGGGGTCTTCTCCATGGACGGGGACATCGCCCCCCTGGACCGGATCGTGCCCCTGGCCAAGCGGTACGGGGCGGTGGTCTACGTGGACGACGCCCACGGCTCCGGCGTCCTGGGGGAGAAGGGCAAGGGCACGGTGCACCACTTCGGCTTCCACCAAGACCCCGACGTCATCCAGGTGGCCACCCTCTCCAAGGCCTGGGCCGTGGTGGGGGGCTACGCCGCGGGGGCCTTGGAGCTTAAAGACCTCCTCATCAACAAGGCCCGGCCTTTCCTCTTCTCCACGAGCCACCCCCCGGCGGTGGTGGGGGCCCTTTTGGGGGCCTTGGAGCTCATTGAGAAGGAGCCCGAGCGGGTGGAAAGGCTTTGGGAAAACACCCGCTACTTCAAGGCGGAACTGGCCCGCCTGGGCTACGACACCTTGGGGAGCCAGACCCCCATCACCCCCGTCCTCTTCGGGGAGGCCCCCGTGGCCTTTGAGGCGAGCCGCCTGCTTTTGGAAGAAGGGGTCTTCGCCGTGGGCATCGGCTTTCCCACGGTGCCCCGGGGGAAGGCCAGGATCCGGAACATCGTCACCGCCGCCCACACCAAGGAGATGCTGGACAAGGCCCTCGAGGCCTACGCCAAGGTAGGGCGGAAGCTCGGTATAATCCGCTAAATGCTCTTTCCCCCGCCCCTACCCCAAGGAGCCACGGAAAAGAGCCTGGGCCGGGTGGAAACCCCTCCCGAGGTGGTGGACTTCATGGTGGGCCTCGCCGAGGCCCCCCGGGGAGGAAAGGTCCTGGAGCCCGCCTGCGCCGAGGGGCCTTTCCTTCGGGCCTTCCGGGAGGCCCACGGCGGGGGCTTTCGCTTCTACGGGGTGGAGATAGACCCCAAGGCCTTGGATCTTCCCCCGTGGGCGGAGGGCATCCTGGCGGACTTTCTCCTTTGGGAGGGGGAGGGGGATTTTGACCTCATCCTGGGAAATCCGCCCTATGGGATCGTAGGGGACGCCTCTAAGTATCCCATCCATATCCTCAAAGAGGTAAAAGCTCTTTATAAAAAGCTTTTCTCCACCTGGAAAGGCAAGTACAACCTCTACGGGGCCTTTACCGAGAAGGCCGTCTACCTCCTTAAACCAGGGGGGCTCCTCCTTTTCGTAATCCCAACAACTTGGCTCGTTCTCGACGACTTCGCTTTGCTCCGGTCCTTCCTTGCCCGAACAGGAGAGACCGAGGTTTTCTACCTGGGCTCTGTCTTTCCCAAACGGAACGTAAGCGCCGTAGTCCTCCGCTTCCGAAAGGGAGGGCGGGGCCTAAAGCTCTGGGACGCAAGTTCTAGAAGCCCCTTCCTCTGGGACACCTACCCGGAGTGGAAAGGGGAAATGATCCGCTTCGAAACCCCCAAAACCAGGGAGATGGAGGCCAAGGGAACACCAGTAGGGCACATCTTCCATATCCGCTTTGCGGCTCGTAGCCCCGAGTTCCGAAAGCATGAAGCCGTGCGAAAAGAACCGGGCCCCGGATTAGTGCCCGTCCTTACCGGGCGTAACCTCAAATCGGGATTTATCGACTACGAGACCAACTACTCGGGCCTCTGGATGCCTCGGGAGCGGGCCAAGGAGCTTCGGGACTTCTACGCCACGCCCCACCTCGTGGTAGGCCACACCAAGGGGGTTCGAGTGGTGGCCGCATGGGATGAAAAGGCTTATCCTTGGCGGGAGGAGTTCCACCTGATCCCCAAGGCCAAGGCCCCGGAGGATATCGTCGCTTACCTCAACTCCGCAACCGTCCAGGAGTACGTAGCTACCCTTTATCGGGATTTTGTTCCCCATCTCACCTTAAGGATGCTGGAGCGGGTACCTATCCTTACCAGGGAGGTATAGGATGCGTAATGCTTTGAAAGCTTTTGAGGCATTTCTCGGAACGCTGGACCTAAGGGGATACGAAGAGAAGTACCGTTCCATAAAAACGGTGGAGCAGGACCTTCCCAGCGATCTTAACCCGTTGCCAGACCTTTACCGAGACTATTGGAAACCAACTCACCCAAACCCCTCCTTTCCAAGCTATGAAGACTTCTTTGCCACATGGTGGAATCAACGGCTTGAGGCTCTAGACAGATTCATACAGAAATACTTTTGGGGATGCTCCTATCAGTTTGTCCGCTTAGGACTCGAGGCCAGGCTCTACCGAACCGCAATCTCCATATGGACTCAATTCCACTTTGGTTATCGTTGGTTGACTTCCTGTAGTCTATCCATAGACGCCTCTCCCGAGCTAGACCTGAAGGGAGTAGACATTCTCGTCAGATTACCTCCAGGCACCTCCATAGGCCTTCAAGTCAAAAAGGAAACCTACCGCTCAGAAGCTCGCGGAGAAAACCGCTTCTTGAAGCAGAAACGAGCCCATGCGCTCCTCGAAGTTCCCTACACGCTTGAAACGGAGGCAGAGCTTCTGAAAAGAGCAGAAAGGGCCCGATCCCGGGGAGAACTCTATCGCCTTTGGGCTAAGGTAGCTAGCCATTTGGAACACCTTCCTAATGGATTCGTGATTTTCAAGGAAAGCTATGTCCTGTGCATTGAAGACTTCCTTCAAAAAAACCACCATGCGCTATCAGGCCACATCCCCTGGGAACAGGTGGCCCGAGAAGCTCTCGCCTAAAGCGGCCCCTTTTGGCCTCACCCTACCGTCCCGTGACGTAAACCCGCACCACGAGGCCCACGGCGAAAAGAAGCCCCAGGGCCACGAAGACCTCGGGCCGCTTAGGAGGGTCCTTGAGGCCCCGGTAAAACCACCCCCCGGGCTCGAGGCCCCCCAGGTAGTGGAGCCCCGCCGCCAAGAGAAGGCCATAGAGGAGGTGGAGCCCCTCCTTGGGCCTCAGGCCCAAGAGGAGAAGGCAAAAACCCAAGGCCACCTGGAGGATAGCCACCCAGGCCACCCCCCGGAGCGCCGCATAAAAGCGGGAAGGCAAGGGGCGGAAAAACCCCGCTAGCCCCACCAGGGCCAAAGCGGGCACCGCTACCAGCAAAAGGAGGCCCAAAAGGGCGTGGAGGAAGAGCAGGACCGGCATGGCCGCATCATACCGGGGAAAGAGGGAGCTAGTTATATTCCCTCCATAAACACCCCTACCCCAAGGCCGCCGTCCTGCCCATGCGCAAGGGCAAAATCCCCGCCCGGCTAGGTGTGGTATACTGGAGGGGTGAGCTACGACGCTTCCGCCATTAAGGTGCTCAAAGGGCTAGAAGGGGTGCGCCACCGCCCCGCCATGTACATCGGCGGCACGGGGGTGGAGGGGTACCACCACCTCTTTAAGGAAATCCTGGACAACGCCGTGGACGAGGCCCTGGCGGGCTACGCCACGGAGATCGTCACCACCCTGAACCCCGACGGCTCCCTCACCGTGGAGGACAACGGTCGGGGCATCCCCGTGGACCTCATGCCCGAGGAGGGGAAGCCCGCCGTGGAGGTCATCTACACCACCTTGCACTCCGGGGGGAAGTTTGAAAGCGGGGCCTACAAGGTCTCGGGCGGCCTCCACGGGGTGGGGGCGAGTGTGGTGAACGCCCTTTCCGAGTGGACCGTGGTGGAGGTCTTCCGAAACGGCCTGCACCACCGCATCGCCTTTAGCCGGGGCGAGGTGACCGAACCCCTCCGGGTGGTGGGCGAGGCCCCCAAGGGCAAGACGGGGACCCGGGTCACCTTCAAGCCCGACCCCGAGATCTTCGGCGCCCTCGCCTTTGACCCGAGCAAAATCCGGACCCGCCTGCGGGAGGTGAGCTATTTGGTGGCGGGGCTCAAGCTCGTCTTCAAAGACCTCCAGCACGGCAAAGAGGAGGTCTTCCTGGACAAGGGGGGCGTGGCCTCCTTCGCCAAGGCCTTGGCGGAAGGGGAGGAACTCCTTTACGAGAAGCCCTTCCTCATCCGGGGCCAGGAAGGGGACGTGGAGGTGGAGGTGGGCCTCATCCACACCAAGGGCTACACGGCGGAAATCCTCACCTACGCCAACATGATCCCCACCCGGGACGGGGGCACCCACCTCACCGCCTTCAAGACCGCCTATAGCCGGGCGCTAAACCAGTACGCCAAAAAAGCGGGCCTCAACAAGGAGAAAGGCCCCCAGCCCACGGGGGACGACCTCCTGGAGGGCCTCTACGCCGTGGTGAGCGTGAAGCTCCCCCAGCCCCAGTTTGAAGGGCAGACCAAGGGGAAGCTCTTAAACCCCGAGGCGGGAAGCGCCGTGAGCCAGGTGGTCTACGAGAAGCTCTTAGAGCTCCTGGAGGAGAACCCCCGCATTGCCAAGACCCTTTACGAGAAGGCCCTGCGGGCGGCCCAGGCCCGGGAGGCGGCCCGGAAGGCCCGGGAACTGGTGCGGCGGCAGAACCCCCTGGAGTCGGACGACCTCCCGGGGAAGCTCGC
Source organism: Thermus hydrothermalis (assembly GCF_022760925.1). Lineage (NCBI taxonomy): Bacteria > Thermotogati > Deinococcota > Deinococci > Thermales > Thermaceae > Thermus > Thermus hydrothermalis. Next base: position 29,988 of record NZ_JAKTNT010000014.1, read on the forward strand.
CGACTGCCAGACGGAAAACCCCGAGGAGGCGGAGCTTTTCATCGTGGAGGGGGACTCCGCCGGGGGAAGCGCCAAGCAGGGCCGGGATAGGCGCTTCCAGGCCATCCTGCCCCTTCGGGGGAAGATCCTCAACGTGGAGAAGGCGGGGCTCTCCAAGGCCCTAAAGAACGCCGAGGTCAGGGCCATGGTGGCGGCCATCGGGGCGGGGATTGGGGGCACGGGGGACGAGGCCCACTTTGACCTGGAAGGCCTCCGCTACCACAAGATCATCATCATGACCGACGCCGACGTGGACGGGAGCCACATCCGCACCCTCCTCCTCACCTTCTTCTACCGCTACATGCGCCCCCTGATTGAGCGGGGGCACGTCTACATCGCCCAGCCGCCCCTTTACCGCCTCCAGGTGGGGAAGAAGGTGGAGTACCTCTACTCCGAGGAGGAGCTAGCAGAGCGCCTCAAGGAGCTAGAGGGCAAAAGCTACGAGGTGCAGCGCTTCAAGGGCCTGGGGGAGATGAACCCCGAGCAGCTTTGGGAAACCACCATGAACCCGGAAAAGCGGGTTCTCAAGCGGGTGGAGCTCCAAGACGCCCTGGAGGCCAGCGAGCTCTTTGAGAAGCTCATGGGCCAGGACGTGGCCCCCAGGCGGGACTTCATTGAAGAGCACGCCCGCTACGCCGAGCTGGACATCTAGATGGCGTGGCTGGACGAGGCGGTGGCCCTGCTCCTCCAAAGGGGCCGCCTTCTCCTCAAGGCCTACCCTGGGGCGGGGAAGAGCACCCTCTTCCCCCTGAGGCTTCTCAAAGCCCTACCCGGGCGGATCCTCCTCTTTGAGCCCAGGCGGGTGGCGGCCCGGGCGGTGGCGGCGAGGCTTGCGGAAAACCTGGGGGAACCCTTGGGCAAGACCGTGGGCTACCGGGTGCGCCTCGAGGCCAGGGAGAGCCCGGAAACCCGGCTCCTCGTCATGACGGAGGGCCTCCTCACCCGGCTCCTCCTGGAGGACCCCACCCTGGAAGGGGTTTCCGCCGTCCTCCTGGACGAGGCCCACGAGCGCCACCTGGAAGGGGACCTGGCCCTCGCCCTCCTCCTAAGGGTGCAGGAAACCCTAAGGCCCGACCTCAAGCTCGCCCTCCTCACCGCCACCCCCGACCCCGACCTGGAAAGGACCCTGGCCGGGGCCACCTTGGCGGTGGAAGGGGAAAGCCACCCCGTGGAGATCCTTCACCTGGAAAGGGTGCCGGAAGGCCCCCTAGAGGCCCTGGTAGCCCGCTACGCCCGGAAAGCCTTCCTGGAAGGGGAAGGGGATGTCCTGGTCTTCCTGCCGGGGAAGGCGGAGATAGAGAGGACGCGCAAGCTCCTCCTGGACCTTCCCGCCTTTCCCCTCCACGGGGGGCTTCCCTTGGCGGAGCAGGCGGCCCTCCTCAGGCCGGGGCCCCGGAGGATCGTCCTGGCCACGGACGTGGCGGAAACGAGCCTCACCCTGCCCGGGGTGCGGGCGGTGGTGGACACGGGCCTGGCCAAGAAACCCCGCTTTGACCCGAGGACGGGCCTCACCCGCCTGGCCCTCGCCCCCATCCCCGAGGACTCCGCCCGGCAGCGGGCGGGGCGGGCGGGGCGGCTTGGCCCGGGGAAGGTGTACCGCCTCTACCCCATGGGCCCCTTCCCCCCCAAGCGGCCCGAGATCCTCGAGGCCGACCTCTCCCGGGCGGTCCTCCTGGCCTTGGCCTTCGGGGAAAGGCTAGAAGACCTCCCCCTCCCCACCCCGCCCCCTAAGGGGGCCCTGGAGGCGGCCCATGCCCTCCTCCACCTCCTGGGGGCGGTGCGGGAAGGCCGCCTCACCCCCTTGGGCCAGCGGATGCTCCGCCTCCCCACCCACCCCCGCCTGGCCCGGATGGCCCTGGCGGCCGAGGAGCTCGGCCTCCTCCCCTTGGCGGCGGACCTCATGGCCCTCCTGGAGGAGCGGGACCCCCTGGAAGGGGAAAGGGACCTCCTCGCCAAACTGGAAGCCCTCCTCCTGGCCCGTAAGGAGGGGCGGGGGGCTTTCCTGGGGGTGGAGCGGGCCTCGGCCCTTTGGCGAAGGCGGCTCGGCACCCAACCTTTGGAAAGCCTCCCCCACCCGGAAGCGGTGGGGCGGCTTCTCCTCTTCGCCTACCCCGACCGGGCGGCCATGCGGGTAGGCCCCGGGCGCTACCGCCTGTGCACCGGCCCCCTCCTCCACCTGGAAGGGGACGGCCCCCCGTACCTGGTGGCGGTGGGGGCGGAGCTACCGGGACGGGTCCTCCTCCACGCCCCCTTGGCCCGGGAAGACCTCCTGGAGCGGGCGGAGGTGGGCGCCTGGACGGGATGGGAGGAGGGGCGGCTACGGGGGTACCTGGAGAGGCGGTACGGGGCCCTTCTCCTGGAGAGGCTTCCCACCGACCCCGGCCCCCCCACCCCAGCGCAGCTAAGGGAGGTCTTCAAAGAGGGCCTCCCCCTCCCCGAGGAGGCCCGGCAGGTCCTCCTCCGCCTCGCCTTCCTTAGGGACCACGGGGTGGAGGTGCCCGAGCTCACGGAAGAAACCCTCCTTCAGGACCTCACCTGGCTCCTCCCCTGGACGCAAGGGGTTAGGCGGGTGGAAGAGCTTCGGGAACTCCCCTGGAAGGAGATCCTCCTTAGCCTTCTAGGGGAGGCGAGGAAAGCCCTCGAGGCCCTGGCCCCCGAAACCCTCACCCTCCCTTCCGGCAAGCGAAAGCGCCTCCAATACCGGGAGAGCGCCCCACCCCTCCTCTCCCTCCTCATCCAAGAGGCCTTCGGCCTCAGGGAAACCCCCAGGGTCCTGGGGGGGAAGGTCCCCGTGGCGGTGGAGCTCCTCTCCCCCGCCCGGCGCCCGGTGCAGGTGACCCAGGACCTCCAGTCCTTCTGGGAAAAACGCTACCCCGAGGTGCGGCGGGAGCTCATGCGCCGCTACCCCAAGCACCCGTGGCCGGAAAACCCCTAAAAAGCTCCGCCCGAAAGCCCCGTTCCCTCGCCCGCTCCACCAGGAGGGGGTTATCGTCCAGGTAAAGGGCCTCCTCGCCCAAAACGGCCACCGCCTGGGCCAAAGCCTCTAGCTTGTTTGGGTGGAAGAAGGCGGCAAGCCCTTCCGGAGGAGGCAGGTCGGAAACCAGGTAAAAGGGCGTGGGGAAGGCCAGGGGCCGGGGGACGAAGGCCCGGGGGTAGAGCCTCGAGGCCCCCGGGAAAAGGGTGTCCAGGACCCCTGGGCCTTCCTCCTTTAGGCGGGGGAGGAGGTCATAGAAGGCCTGGGACACGTAAAAGGGGCTTTCCCCGCCCGCCTCGGCCAGGAGCCGGATGAGGCGGGGCTCCACCGGCTCGCAGTACACCCCCGAGAGGTCCAAGAGGTAGACCACGCCTCCTAGCCTAAGCCTTCTAGGGTTATACTCGGTGCAAACGGAGGTAGGGCATGGAGCTTTTTAGCGAGGCGTGGGCGAAGGCGTACTGCGAGAAGCTTTCCCAAAGCGAGGCCTACCGCAAGGCGGCGGCCACCTGGGAGGGGAGCCTGGCCCTTAGCGTCCGCCCCGACCCAGGGGCGGGCCTGCCCCAGGGGGTCGCCGTGGTCCTGGACCTCTGGCACGGGGCCTGCCGGGGGGCGAGGGTGGTGGAGGGCGAACCGGAGGCGGACTTCGTCATAGAGGCCGACCTCGCCACCTGGCAGGAGGTCTTGGAGGGGAGGCTTGAGCCCCTCACCGCCCTCATGCGGGGGTTCTTGGAGCTCAAAAAAGGCTCCCTCGCCGCCTTGGCCCCTTACGCCCAAGCGGCCCAGGAGCTGGTAAAGGTGGCCCAGGAGGTAGCGTGAAAGGGGTGGTGTACCAGGGGCCCTTCCAGGTGGCGGTGGAAGAGGTCCCGGAGCCCAAGCTGGAGGCGGAAACCGACGCCATCGTGGAGGTGGAACTCGCCGCCATCTGCGGCTCGGACCTCCACATCTACCACGGCAAGATCGCCGGGGTCCTGCCGGGCACCGTCCTCGGCCACGAGTTCGTGGGCCGGGTGGTGGAGAAGGGGCCTTTGGTGCCCTTCGCCCTAGGGGAAAGGGTGGTGGGGAGCTTCCAGGTGGCCTGCGGGGACTGCGTGGCCTGCCGCAAGGGGCGCTTCTTCGCCTGCCTGAAGGGCGGCGTCTACGGCTTCGGCCTGGCCCTGGGCAACCTGCAAGGGGCCCAGGCCGAGCGGGTAAGGGTCCCCTTCGCCCGGACAAGCCTCTTTCCCATCGGGGACCTCCCGGCGGAGGAGGCCATCCTGGCGGGGGACATCCTCACCACCGCCTACGGGGGGGTGAGGCCCTTCTTGGAGCCGGGGATGGTGGTGGCGGTGGTGGGCTCGGGGCCCGTGGGCCTCATGGCCCAGATGGTGGCCCACGCCCTGGGGGCGGGGGTGGTCTACGCCATAGACCCCGAGGAAAGCCGCCTGGAAAAGGCCAAGGCCCTGGGAAGCCTCCCCCTAAACCCCAAGGCGGAAGACCCCGTGGCCCGCCTGCGCAAGGACACGGAGGGCCAGGGGGCCGACCTGGTGGTGGAGGCGGTGGGAGGGGATGGGGAGGCGTTGCGCCTCGCCTTCCGCCTGGCGGGGCCTGGAGGGACTGTGTCCAGCCTCGGGGTACCCACGGCGGAGAAGGTGGAGTACCCTTGGCTTTCCGCCTTCAGCCGGGGCATCACCTTCCGGAGCGCCCTGGCCAACATCCCCCGCTACATCGGCGAGGTCTTGGCCCTGCAAAGGGCAGGGAGGCTAAAGGGAAGCTTCGTCTTCAGCCACCGCCTTCCCCTGGCGGAGGCGGCGGAGGGTTACCGGCTCTTCCACGAGCGCCAAGCCACCAAGGTGGCCCTGGTGCCCTAAAAAACAAACCCGCTGCCTTTGCGGGCGGCCTTCCTTCTTCGTCTGACTCCTTTAGTATACCACGCTTTGCCGATATGTAAAGTGCTATGCAGAAAAACCCGGCCCGGAGGGGGTTCCTGTGGGGTGCGGCGAAGCTTTTGAGAACCATTCCCGGTACATTGTGCGCCTTCGCCCCACGCCCCCGGGCTTTCCCGGCTAGGCTTAGGGAAAGGGGGTGGTACCATGCGGTACTTGGTGGTGGCCCACCGCACGGCCAAAAGCCCTGCGTTGGCGGCCAAACTCCGGGAAATCCTGGCCCAAGACCCCGAGGCCCAGTTCACCCTGTTGGTGCCCGCCGTGCCCCCGCCGGGCTGGGTGTACGAGGAGGAAGAGGTGAAAAGGCGGGCGGAGGCCGAAGCGGAGGCGGCCAAAAGGGCCTTGGAAGCCCAGGGTATCCCCATCGCCGAGGCCAAGGCGGGGGATGTTTCCCCCCTCCTCGCCCTCGAGGAAGAGCTCGCCACCCACCCGGGGGCCTACCAGGCCATCGTCCTCGCCACTTTGCCCCCGGGGCTATCCCGCTGGCTCAGGCTGGACGTGCACACCCAGGCTGAGCGCTTTGGCCTCCCCGTGATCCACGTGATCGCCCATCCCTAGGGGCCTCTTTCGCCTTTCTCATGCTCTTTCCGTATACTTGGCCGGGTGTTGGGCCGCTACGTGCTGCGGGAGGTGCTCCTCCCCTTCCTGGTGGGGGTGCTCCTCTTCGTCGCCCTCCTCACCTTTGACCTCCTCTCCAGCCTCTCGGGGGTCCTCCTCAGCCGGGGGGCGGGGGCGGAGGATATCCTCCGCCTCATCCTCTTCCGTCTCCCCTGGACCCTGAGCCTGGCCTTGCCCCTGGGCCTCGTCTTCGCCCTCTTGGTGGGGCTATCCCGCCTGATCCGGGGGTCGGAGCTCAAGGCGGCCTACGCCGGGGGGGTGCCCCCTTGGGCCCTTCTCCGGCCCCTCCTTCTCCTTTCCCTCTTCATCGCCCTTTTGAACCTGGCGAACCTGGCGGAGGTGAGGCCCAGGGCCCTCGAGGCCTACGACGCTGCGCTTTCCCGCCTCCTCTACGGGGAAGGAGCCCTAAGCGGGGTTCTGCGCAAGGAGCTTTACGCCCCCCCGGGCCTTGGGGTGTACTACACCGAGGAGATCCACCCCGAGGGGGCGGCGAACCGCCTGTATGGGGTGCGGGTGGTGGACGGGGAGGGCAGGGTCTATAGCGCCGCCGAAGGCGTGTGGGACAACACGGGCTGGCACCTCAAGGGCCACGTGCTGGAGGGCGAGGAGGTGCGGGCCTTCCAGGGCACCCTCCCCTTCCCCGCAAGCTTCCGCCCCAAGGAAAGCCTGGGCTCCCGCGACCCCTACGACACCACCACCCTAAGGGAGCTTTGGGAACGGGGGAAGGTGGAGGCCTCGGCCCGCTTCGCCCTGCACCGCCGCCTGGCGGACGCCCTGGGGGCCCTCTTTCTGGGCTGGGTGGCAGCGGCTCTGGGCCTTTCCTTCCGGGAGGCGGCCTGGGCCTTTTTGGCCGTGGTCCTCCTCATCTTCGGCTACTACGTGCTCTGGACCCTGAGCGCCCAGCTCGCCCGCTACGACGTGAGCCCCCTCCTGGCCCACCTGCCCAACCTCTTCTACGGGGCCTTGGCCCTTTTCCTCACCTGGAGGCTACGGTGAAGACCCTGGACCGCTACCTTCTCCGGGAAGCCTTGGGGCTTTTCGGCCTGGGCCTCCTCTTCATCGTCCTCCTCTTCCTGGCGGGGGCGGTCTACGAGGTCCTGGCCCCCCTGGTGGCCAAGGGGGCTGACCCCTACACCCTCCTTGCCTACCTCCTCTACCGCACCCCGGAGGCCGTGGCCCGGGGGGCCCCGGTGGCCTACCTCTTCGCCCTTTTGCTCCTCCTTTCCCGTATGGCGGAGGACTCGGAGCTCAAAGCCCTCCTGGCCCTAGGCGTGCGGCGGGAGCGGGTGCTCTTACCCTTTCTGCTTTTGGGAAGCGGCGTGGCCCTCTTCACCTTTCTCCTGGGGGAAAGCCTGGTGCCTAGGGCGCTCGCCCAGGGGCAGGACCTCCTGAGGCGGCAGGTCCTGGAAAGGCCCCGCACCCTCCTCACCCCCGGGGCCACCTTCCAGGACGCAAAGGGCCGGGTGGTGTACGTGGGGGAGGTGGCGGGGGATAGGATTGGGAAGCTCCGGGTGGTTTCCCGGGAGGAGGTCCTGTTGGCGGAAAAGGGGAGCTTCCAAGGGGGGGTGCTAAGGGTGGAGGAGGGGAAGCGCCTCACCTACGAAGGGGACCGCCCCCGCACCCTGACCCGCTTCCGGCGGGGGGAGCTGGTGCTCAAGGACCTCACCTTTGAGCCCTGGCAGAACCCGGCGAACCGGATGACCCTGGCCGAGCTCCGGCAGGAGGTCCAGAGGCTTCGGGCCCAGGGGGTGCGGGCGGGCCTCGAGGCCACCACCTACTACCGCCGCTTCGCCGAGCCCGCCGCCGCCCTGGTCTTCGCCCTCTTCGCCACGGGGCTCGCCTTCTACCTCCTCGGGGGGAGCCGGAGCCTGGGGCTCGTGGGGGTGGCGGTCCTCACCTTCTTCTACTACGCCACCTGGAGCGTGGGGCGCATCATGGGGGAGCAGAACGCCCTGGACCCCATCCTCGCCGCCTGGGGGCCCATCCTGGTCTACGGCCTCCTCGGGCTCCTCCTTTTCCTCGGGGGTAGAAGGTGAGGTGGGCCCTCCTCCTCCTCTTCCTCCTCCCCTTCGCCTGGGCGGAGGAGAACGTCCTCAAGGTCCTGGAGGCGGAGAGGCTGGAGCTACGGGAAGAAGGGGGAGAGGAGGTCTACGTCCTCGTAGGAAGCCCCGTGCGCCTGGAGCGGAACGGGGAGGCTTTAGAGGCGGAGCGGGTCACCTACTTTCGCGCCCGGAGGCTCCTTTACCTCTCGGGGAAGGTGCGCTACCGGGACAAGGAGGGCCGGCTCATTGAGGCGGAAGAGCTCCAGGTGGACCTGAAGGACGAGAGCTTTGACGCCCTCTCCGTGCGCATAGAGGCCAAGGACCTCCTCCTCACCGGACCCCTTTGCCAACGGGCGGCGGGGGCCATCCTCCTGGAAAGGGGCTACGCCACCCCTTGCGCCTCCTGCGGCCAGGAGGTGCCGGACTACGCCTTCCGCGCCCGGGAGATCGTCCTGTACCCGGGGGACCGGGTGGTGGCCCGGGGGGTGGTCCTCCTCTGGCGGGAAGAACCCCTCTTGGAGCTTCCCGTGCTCCTCCTCTACCTCTCGGAAAGGCGGCCCCGGCTGGAGGTGGGCCAGGACGAGGGGGGGTTCTTCTTCAAGGCCGACCTACCCTATGTGGCCGCCTTCGGCCTCGGGTACACCCTTTTCCGCTACTACCAGGGACGGGGGTTTGGCCTCGGCTTTGACCACCAGGGCGTGGGGGAGGCCAAGGAGCGCTACTTCTTCCTCCACACCCCACCGGACACCTTCCAGTACCGGGGGGAGTACGCCCTGAAGAAGCGGGAGTTTTCCCTCACGGCCCTCCTGGAGCGGGACGACACCCGGGAGAAGCTTTCCCGCTTCCGCCTAGAAGCCCTCCTTCCCGGCACCCCTACCCCCCAGGACCTCCGCTACGCCCTAAGGCTCGAGGGCTTCCTGGACCACGACGAAAGCACCCCGCCCCCCCGCACCCTGCAACGCCTCCCCGAGCTCGAGGTCCAGTCCCCCACCTTCCGGGAAGGCCCCTTTAGCCTCCAGGCAAGCCTTACGGTGGGCCGCTACCTGGCGGAGACCAACCCCCTAAACCGCTCGGCCCGCGCCCTAGGGCCCTACGCCGAGGCGGGGAGGGCCCTTTTTGCCCATGCGGAAAGCCTCGCCTTGAGCCCCTGGCCTGGGGGCGCGCTCCGGGCGGAGGGCCGCTTCCGGGGCTTCTACTACACCACGCAAAACCCCGATGGGGAGTACGAGCGGCAGGTGGACTGGAGCCTAAGCGTTAGCCTCCGCCAAACCCTTGGGGGCTTTAGCCTGGAAGGGGCCTACGGGCGGAGCGTCCAGGAGGGGGAAAGCCCCTTCCGCTTTGACGCCCTCCCCACCCGGCGAAGCCACCAGGCCACCCTGGCCCTGGGCTTCCAGGAAAGGCCCTTTTCCCTAAGCCTCAAGGGGGGGCGGGACCTGGAGGGGAACAGGTACCTCCCCCTCGAGGCCGAGGCGAGGCTCCAGGACCCGGGGTACGCCCTGCGGCTCTACCACAAGCGGGGCCTGGAGGAGGAAGGCCCCCTGGAAACCCAGGCCGAGGCCAGCCTCACCCCCTACCCCTTCTCCCTCCGGGCAAGCCTCCGCTACGACCATGCCAAGGCCCGCTTTGACCCCCTCACCCTCCAGGGGGCCTACGCCCTGCCGGCGGGAAGCCTCTCCCTCACCCACCGCCACGGCCTAAACGGGGAAGGAGCCCTCACCACCGACCTCACCTTCGCCCTCAGGGAAAGCGGGGACGCCTACACCCTCCAGGGCCGGCGGGACTGGCAGAAGGATACCCTTTCCCTCCAAGGCCAGGCCATCCTGGGCCCCCAAAGCCTCTCCCTCCAGGCCACCCTGGACCGGGAGGCCCTGGGCTACGCCCTGGGCTTCCGCACGGGGGTGGCCCCGGGGCCCCTTCTGGACCTTCTCCTTTCGGGCCGCTTCCAGGAGGGGCCTCGAGGGACCAACCTCCGGCTTTCCCTCTCCCAGGCCCTGCCTGAAGCAGGCTTTCGCTTTGGGGCGAACCTTCACCTCCCGGAGGTGCAGGATCGGGAGATTTACCTGAAGGACGCCACCTTTAGCGGGGGCGTGGAACTTTGGCAACCCATCCCCCTGGACGAAGGGGTGCTTCCGGGGCTTTCCCTCTCGGGAAGCCTAAGCTACCTCCGCCAGCCCACTAGGCCCGAAGGGTACACCCTGGCCTTAAGGGCCTTCGGCCCCACCCTCACCTTCCTGGGCCGGGAGAACACCAAACTCCACCTCACCGCCCTCCTCACGCAGGACCTGCCGGGAGAAACGCTAAGGCCCAAGTTTATCCTTACCTTAGACCGGTGTTGCTGGGCCTTGCGCTACACCCTGGACGCCGCCAAGGGCGAGGTGCGCCTGGCCTTCCTCTACGGGGGCCAGGCGGCGGAGGTCCTCATGGGCGAGGAGGGCGTGCGCTTGGGAGGTCTTCCGTGAGAAGGCTTTTCTTCCTCCTAACCCTGGTCCTGGCCGCCTGCACGGGAAGCCAAGAACCCCCCTTGCCCGCCCTGGTGGCGGCGGGAGGAAGCGGGGAGGTGCACTTCTATAAGGCCTCGGACCTGCAACGGGGCACGGGAAGCCCCGTGGCCACCTGGACTGCCCCGAACCTCCAAGACCTGGCCTACAGCAACGCCTTCCGAAGGCTTTTCCTCCTCTTCCCCGACCGCCTCGAGGCCTACCCCACGGCGGGCTTCACGGAAAGCGCCGCCCCCCAGGGCACCCCGGCCACGGCCTCCTTGGGGGTGGACTGCACCGGGGGCTACCTGCGCCTGGGGGCGAACCAGGCCCTGGCCCACTGCCCAGGGGCCAACCGGGCCTTCCTCTTCGCCCTCCCCGACCTGGGAAGCCCAAGGGAGGCCGACCTCACGGGGCTTCCTTCTGGGGTGCGCCTCGCCCTCTTCCCCCAAGGGGGGTTAGACCTCCTCGCCTACCTCGCGGAAGGGACCCTGGGCTACCGCCCCGCCGCAGATCCCACGGGCACCCCCTTCCAAGAGGTTTCCCTCCCGAGCCTCACCCCCACCGAGCTCCGCCTGGACCCGGGGGGAAGGCTTTTAGGGGCGGGCCGCACGGCCACGGACACCCTTTTCCTCGCCTGGAACGGGGTGGAAAACCCCACCTCGCAAAGCCTCGGGCTTTTCCCAGGCCCCGTCCGCCTGGCCCTGGACCCCGTGCAGGGCCTGGTGGCCTATGGCCAAGGCTTCCGGGTCCTCTCCCCCCGGGACTCGGGGGCGCGGAACGCCTATACCGCCTACGCCGCCGCCGCCGTGGGCCAGGACGCCTACCTCTACCTGGCCCGGGGGAGCTTCCTGGAGGTCTACGATCTCCAGCAAAACCCCCTCCCCACCTATCCCCAAGCGACCGCCTCCATGGGGTTTAGCCCCAACGCCCTCGCCTTCATCCCCGTAGAATGAAGCCATGCTCCAAGGAAAAGCCTTCTTGGTCACGGGAGCGGGCGGGGCCCTGGCCCGGGCCCTTATCCCCGCCCTCCATCAGGCGGGAGCGAGGCTCTTCCTCTCCGACCCCCGGCTTGAGCGCATGGCGGAGAGGGCGGAGAAGGTGGGGGCTAAGACCTTCGTGGCCGACCTCACCCGCCTCGAGGAGGCCGAGGCCTTGGCCCGCTTCGTGGAGCGGGAAGCCCCCCTCTACGGCGCGGTGCACACCGTGGGCGGCTTCGCCGCCGGGCGCTTTTTGGACTCCGACCCGGGACTCTACGACTGGATGCTAGACCTCAACCTCCGCACCGCCTACAACCTCCTAAAGGCCGTCCTCCCCTACATGGAAAGGCGGGGGGAAGGCTTCTTCGCCGCCATCGCCGCCGGCCCCGCCTGGACGGGGGCGGGCCCCGGCCGGGCCCTCTACGCCATGGCCAAAACCGCCCTGGCGAGCCTTCTGAAATCCCTCCAAGGGGAGGTGGAGGGGGTGCGCTTCCTCGTGGTCTACCCCATGGGCACCCTGGACACCGAGGCCAACCGCCGGGCCATGCCCGAGGCGGACCCGAGCCGCTGGATCGCCCCCGAACTGGTGGCGGAGGCCATCGTGCGGGCCGCCTCGGCTAGGGGCGGGAGGTTTTTGGAGCTTCCCATCTACCCCCCGCTTTAGCCCCGAAAAAGGCCCCCAAGGCGTCCGCCACCAGGTCTAGGCCGAAGGCCTCCCGGCCGGGGATGAAGCTTTGGTGGTACTCGTCCACCACCCCGTAGGCCGCCCCCAGGAGAAAGGCCCAGGGAAAGCGGCCTAGGCCCAAGCGCAGGAGAAGGCCCAAGAGGGCGTAGGCCAGGAAGTGGGCCCCCTTGTCCCAGGGGTGGGGAAGCCCAAGCCCGGTTTGGGGCTGGTCCGAAAGCCACCAGAGGAGGCCCATGTGGAGGAGAGCCAAGAGGAGGAAAAGGGGGCGCACTAGGCCTCCACCAGCTCCCAAAGGACCCCAAGGCCAAAGGAGGGGTGGAGGAAGGCCACCCTGTGCCCCCCAAAGCCGGGCCTAGGCGCCTCGTCAATAAGCTTCGCCCCCGCCGCCTTCAGCCGGGCGAGCTCCCCTTCAATATCGGGCGTGGCGAAGGCCAGGTGGTGGAGGCCAGGCCCCCGCTTGGCCAGGAAGCGGCCCACGGGGGTTTCGGGCCCCAGGGGAGCGAGGAGCTCCAAAAGGGCCTCCCCTTCCCCCCTAAGGAGGGCCACCCGCACCCCTTGCGCCGGAACCTCCCCTTCCGCCACCACCCGGTAGCCCAAAAGGAGGTAGCGCCCCTTGGCCTTCTCCAGGTCCTCCACGGCGATGCCCACGTGGTGAAGCCGCATGGGGCTATTCTAGCCCCTCCAGAAGCGCCCTGGCCGCCTGGCGCCCCGTGAAGAGACACCCCCCCAAGAAGGTGCCCTCCAAGGCCTTATAGCCGTGGAACCCACCGCCCCCGAACCCCGCCGCCTCCCCCACGGCGAAGAGCCCGGGAAGGGGCTCGCCCCTCGGCGTTAGGCCCGGGCCTTGAGGTCGGTCTGGATGCCCCCCAGGGTCTTGCGGGTAAGCGTCCAAAGGCGCACCGCCACCAAGGGGCTTTTCCCCGAAAGGAAGGGGGCGGGCTTGGCCACCCGGAAAATCCGGTCGCCCCGGTAGCGGCGGAAGGCGTGGAGGGCGAGGATCTGGCTGTCCTTGGCGAAGGGGTTTAGGAGCTCTAGGTCCCGGGCCTTGACCTCCCTCTCGAGGCGCACGGGGTCCAAAACCCCGGGAGCCAGGGCGTCCATCTTCCGCAGGAGGTCGGAAAGGTGGTCCGCCACGAGGAAGTCCTTTCCCCGCTCCAAAAAGGCCCGCACGGGGGCGGCGGGGCCCAGAAGGCGGTTTTGGATCACCTGGAGCCAGCGCCTGCCGGTGAGGTCCGGGTTCTGCTCGGACCCCGAGAGGGCGAACTCCTTCTTCAGGGTGCGCAGGTCCAGGATGAACCAGCTCCAGTCAAAACCGGTATGGCGCAGGTGGCGCAGGGTCTCCAGGGCGTCAAACCCGGGGAAGAGGGGCGGGGGGAGGCGCTTGCCTGTGGCGTCCACCCAGAGGGCCGAGGGACCGGGGAGGATGCGGATGCCGTGGCCCGTCCAGATGGGGGTGTGGTTCTCCACCCCCTCGGGGTAGTGCCACATGCGGTCCAGGTTGACCAGGCGCGCCCCCGCCCGCTCCGCCAGGAAGAGGCCCGAGCCGTCCACGTGGTCGGGCACGCCGACGAGCATCCTCTCTGGGGGCCTCCCCATGCGCTCGGGCCAGTAGCGGCGCACCAGGTCCAGGTTGGCCCCAATCCCCCCCGTGGCCAGGACCACCGCCTGGGCGCGGAAGGCGAAGTCCCTTAGGGGCTTGCGGCTCGTGGGCACCCCTCGAGGCTTGGGGTCCTCCTCCAGGACCACCCCCACCACCCCCACCGCCTTCCCCCCTTCCACCAGGACCTCCTCCACCCGGTGGCGGAGGAAGACCCTCAGGCGCCCCTCGGCGGCAAAGGCCTCCACCCGGCGGAGAAAGGGCTCCAAAAGCCCAGGCCCCGTGCCCCAGACGATGTGGAAGCGGGGCACGGAGTTGCCGTGCCCCGTGGCCAAGCCCCCGCCCCTTTCCGCCCAGCCCACCACCGGGAAAAAGCGGACGCCCAAGGAGGCGAGCCAGGCCCGCTTCTCCCCGGCGGCGAAGCTCAAATAGGCCTGGGCCCAAAGCTGGCCGTAGTAGTCCTCCTCCCGGTGGTAGCCGGCGGAGCCCAGCCAGTCTTGGAAGGCGAGCTCCACGGAGTCCCGGATGCCGAGCCGGCGTTGCTCGGGGGAGTTCACGAGGAAAAGCCCCCCAAAGGACCAGAAGGCCTGCCCCCCCAGGTGGGGCTCCTGCTCCAGGAGGAAGACCCGCTTCCCCCGGGCCGCCACCTCCGTGGCCACCACCAGACCGGCGAGCCCCCCGCCCACCACCACCACGTCCGCATCCATAGCTTGGCGGGGATTATACCAGGTTCAAAGGTCGTACCAAGGGGGCTTGCCCCGGAAAAGTTCTAGCTCTTGGCCCAGCGCCTCCTTGGGGGCGGCCTCGAGGCGGATCACCTGGGGCGGGCAGCTTTCCACGCAGGCCCCGCACCCGGTGCAGGCCTCCACCCTGAGCCTCAGGACGTACTCCTCCCCTTCCCGCACCCGGTAGACCGCCCCCGTGGGGCAGACGTTGGTGCAGACCGGGCAGAGGGTGCACCCCTCCTCCACCCGGATGCTGGGCCAGGCCACCGCCTCCGCCCGGGAAGCGGCGAGAAGGCGAAGGCGAAGCTCCGCCGGCAGGCCCTTTTCCTCCTCGGGCGCTTGGGGCAGGGGAAGCTCGGGGACGAGGTCAGCGGCGGTGCGCTTGGCGCTTCCCAAAAGGGCCTGGAATAGCTCCCGCCTCCCCACCTTCTCCCCGGGAAGCTCCCCTTCCCGCACCTCCACCACCACGGGGAAGTAGCGCTGGGCCTCTTCCGCCATCCGCCTAAGGTGCTCGGGCACCGAGGGCCCCCCGATGGGGCAACGGGCGCAGTCCCCCCGGGCGAGGACCACCCGGCCGAAACGGCTTCCCGCCTCGGCGAGAAGCCCGGGGGTGAGCCGGCCCAGGCAAAGGACCTCCTCCCCCTTCCCCTCCGCCTTGGAGCACCGAAGCTGTCCCTTCCCTCGGATCAGGGCCTCCTGGATGGCCCCCAAGGGGTACTCCAGGGCGAGGCCGGGGCAGACCCCCGTGCAGAGGCCGCAGCCCGTGCACAGGACCTCGTCCAGCTCCACCCGCCACCCCTCCAAACGCACCGCCCCCTTGGGACAGGCCTGGTAGCAGCGGTCGCACCCCCCCACGCTGTTCTTGTAGAGGAGGCAGCGGGCCTCCGTGTAGCGGGGCCTGGGGTCCGTGGCCTTGAGGAAGGCGTTGAGGAGGTTGTCCAAAAGGCCCATTAGCCCTCGGGGAGGAGGTCCCGGATGGCCTCCAGGAAGCGGTCAAACTGGGCGAAGTCCATCTGCTGCTGGTTGTCCGAGAGGGCCACCTTGGGGTTCGGGTGCACCTCCACGTGCACCCCGTCCGCCCCCACGGCCAAGGCCGCCCGGGCCAAGGGGGCGAGGAGGTCCGTGCGCCCGGCGGCGTGGGTCACGTCCACGACGACGGGGAGGTGGGTCTCCTGCTTGGCCAAGGCCACGGCGGAGAGGTCCAGGGTGTTCCGGGTCCAGCGCTCAAAGGTGCGGATGCCCCTTTCCGCCAGGATCACCTGCTCGTTTCCTTGGGAAAGGATGTACTCGGCGGCGTAGAACCACTCCTCCATGGTGGCGGAAAGCCCCCGCTTGAGGAGGACCGGCTTCCCGGCGCGGCCCACCTCCTTGAGGAGGGCGAAGTTCTGCATGTTGCGGGCCCCCACTTGGAGGATGTCCGCATACTCCGCCACGAGCTCCACGTCCCGGGTGTCCATGACCTCGGTGACGAAGACCATGCCGAAGGCGTCCGCCGCCTTGCGGCCAAGCTTTAGGCCCTCGAGGCCCAGGCCCTGGAAGCCGTAGGGGCTCGTCCTGGGCTTGAAGGCCCCGCCCCGGAGCACCCTAACCCCCCGGCCCGCCAGGAAGCGGGCGGTTTCCATCATCTGCTCCTCCGACTCAATGGAGCAGGGCCCGGCGATGAGGAGCGGCCTCTCCCCAAAGACCACCCCCTTCACCCGCACCCGGGTGGGCTCGGGCTTGTGCTTTTTGGAGTAGAGGAACTTCTTCTGGTCCTGGCGCTCTTCCAGGTCCAGGCTCGCCTGGAAGATCTCCTTGAAGAGCTTGCGAATGGTTTCGTTGGGAAAGGGGCCGGGGTTTTCCGCCGTGAGGTAGGCAAGCATCTCCTCCTCCCGCTTGGGGTCGTAGTGGGGGAGGCCAAGCTCGGTCTGGATGCGGCCGATCTCCTGCACCAGCCTTCCCCGCTCGGAAAGGAGGCGAAGCAACTCCCGGTTCACCCGGTCCACCTCTTTGCGCAGGGCCAGGATGCGCTCGTCCATGGGCTATTCTATGGGGCAAAGCCCCTTCGGGTGTCAAGCGGCTTCTTCCTTGGGCCTTTGCCGCTCGGCCAAGCGGGCCACCAGGACGGAAACCCAGTAGAGGACGAGAAGGGGCAGGGTGACGATGGAGAGGGAAACCACGTCCACCGTGGGGGTGATGACCGCCGCCAGGCTGAGGAGGAGGACCACGGCCACCCGCCAGTTCCGGGCCAGGAAGGCGGAGGAGAGGAGGCCCAAGCGGGCCAGGAGGTAGCTCACCACGGGCATCTCAAAGACCAGGCCCATGACGGTCATCATCATGAGGACCTGGCCCATGTAGCGGCCGATGGAGATCTGGGGGGTGACCACATCCCCCAGAAAGCCCAAGAGGAAGGGGATGGCGAAGGGCAGGAAGCCGTAGTAGGCGAAAAGGGCCCCCAGGGCGAAGCTAAACCCCGCCCCTAAGAGAAAAGGGCCCGCCAAGCGCTTCTCGTGCTCGTATAGCCCCGGGGCGATGAAGGCCCAGACCTGGTAGACGATGAAGGGCAAGGCCAGGACCAGGCCGCCGAAGGCCGCCACCTTCAAGGAGACCAAAAAGGGCTCGGTGATGTCCAGGACGATGAGGTTCACCTGGATGCCGTTCTGCTTGGCCGCCAGGTCCAAGGGGCGCTTGAGCCAGTCCAAAAGCTGCACCCGGAAGGACCAGGCCACCCCCGTGCCCACCGCCCAGGACAAAAGCGCCCAGAGGAGCCGGGCCCTAAGCTCCTCCAGGTGTTCCACCAACGGGGCTTCCTTCAAGCTTTGGGCTCCTCCTTGGCCGGGGCGGGCTCCGCCTTAGGCTTCACCTCTTCCTTCACGTCCACCGCCTTCTCCAGCTCCTCGCGGATCTCCTGCGCCCCCCGCTTGAACTCCCGGATGCTCTGGCCCAAGGAGCGGCCCAGCTCAGGAAGCTTCTTGGGCCCGAAGATGAGGAGGGCCACCACCAGGATCACCAGGATTTCCGGCATGCCCAGGTTCATAGCCCCAGTTTAGCACCCCTCCTGAAGGAGGAATGAAGCCCTAGCCCTCCTCCCGCTTCCGCTTGGCGTAGCCCTCGAGGTTCCGCTGCCGCCCCCGGGCCACGGCCAAGGCGTCCTCCGGCACGTCGTGGGTGATGACGCTCCCCGCCCCCACCATGGCCCCATCCCCCACCCGCACCGGGGCCACCAGGACGCTATTGGAGCCGATGAAGGCGTTTTTGCCGATCAGCGTCTTGTGCTTGCGCTTGCCGTCGTAGTTGGCGGTGATGACCCCCGCCCCCACGTTGGTCCCCTCCCCCACCTCCGCATCCCCCAGGTAGGCCAGGTGCCCCGCCTTGACCCCGGGGTGGAGGAGGCTATTCTTCACCTCCACGAAGTTCCCCACGTGGACCCCCTCCTTGAGCACCGCCCCGGGGCGGAGCCGGGCCAAGGGCCCGGCGTCGGCTCCCGGGAAGAGGTGGGCCCCCTGGACCACGGTGTGGGCGTGGACCTTGGCCCCGGGTTCCAGGGTGGTGTCCTCCAGGAGGGCGTACGCCCCCACCTCGCACCCCTCCCCGATCCGCGTCCTCCCCTTAAGCACCACCCCAGGCCAGAGGGTCACGTCGGGGGCGAGCTCCACCGAGGGCTCCAGGTAGATGGTTTCGGGGAGGACCATGCGCACGCCCCTTCGCATCCACTCGGCGCGCAGGCGGGCCAAGAGCACCCCCTCCACCCGGGCCAGCTCCTCGCGGGTATTCACCCCCAAAGCCTCCGCCGCCTCGCCCCGCACCGCCACCACCCGCTTGCCGTGGGCCCGGTAGATGGCGATGAGGTCGGGGAGGTAGTACTCCTGGGCGGCGTTTTCGTTTTTCACCTCCTTGAGGGCCTGGAAGAGGAAGCCGTCAAAGGCGTAGGCCCCGGCGTTCACCTCCCGGATGGCCCTGACCTCGGGGGAAGCGTCCTTCTCCTCCACGTTGGCCACCACGTCTTCCCCATCCCTGAGGATGCGGCCATAGCCCGTGGGGTTTTCCAGTTCCACGGTGAGGAGGGCCATCCCCGCCCCTTCCGCCACCTTGGCCAGTAGGGCCTTTAGGGTTTCCGGGGAAAGGAGGGGGGTATCCCCCTGGGTCACCAAAAAGGGGCCGGCGAAGTCCTTAAGGAGAGCCTCCGCCTGCAAGAGAGCGTGGGCGGTGCCGAGCTGCGCCTCCTGGCGGACCGTCTCCACCGGGTAGCCCCTTAGGGCCGCCTCCACCTCCTCCGCCCCGTGGCCCACCACCACCACAAGCCTTTCCGGGCCCAGGGCCAAGGCGGTTTCCACGGCGTATAGGAGCATGGGCTTGCCCAAAAGGGGGTGCAGGACCTTGGGCAGGCGGGACTTCATCCTGGTCCCCTGCCCTGCGGCCAGGATCACGTGCGCATGCATAAGGCTATGCTACCCCGAGGCCACCTTTCCCTGGCCCAGGCGCCTAAGCATGTAGAGGGACAAGAGGATGAGGGGCAGGCTCACCACCTGGGTGGCGGTGAAGAGGCCGATGCCCAGCTCGTCGTTGCGGTAGACGGGAAGCCAAAGGGGGTTCAGGCGGAAAGGCTCTTCCAAGACGGAGCGGAGGACGCTATACCAAAGGAGGAAGTTCCAGAAGGCGTAGCCGGGGAAGGGGTTTTTCCGCAGCCAGTAGAGGGAAAGGGGGAGGAGGATAACCCCCACCAAGGCCCCGTAGACCTGGGTGAGGTGGACGGGCCCCCTTAAGAGCTCGGCGCACCGGTAGACCTGGGAGATGTCGTCAACCCCCGGGCAGACCCCGGGAAACCCCTTGGCCCACTCCGGCCAGGTGAAGCCGATGGGCAAGGTGGTCAGGCGGCCCACGGTGTCCGAGCCGTTCATGAGGTTGCCGATCCGCCCGGCGATGATCCCCAAGGCCACCCCGGGGGTGGCGGCGTCCAGGTAGGGCCAAAGGGGGTAGCCCTTTTTCCGGTGGTAGTAGAAGAAGACCAGCGCCCCGCCCAAAACCGCCCCGTGGAAGGAAAGCCCCCCATGCCAGACGTAAAGGACCTCCAGGGGGTTTTGCAGGAAGTAGCCGGGGGAGGTGAGGACGTAGCCGAGCCTGGCCCCCACCACCCCAAAGACCACCGCCCAAAAGGCCACGGTTTCAAACCGCTCCGCATCCAAGCCCCACGCCTTCAGGCGGCGCTTGGCGAGCTCAAAGCCGATAAAGATGGCGAGGGTCAGGAGGAAGCCGTACCACTGGATGCGCAAGGGTCCGATCTGGATCATCGTGGGGTCCATGGCTCACCCCTTTAGGCGCTCTTTTATCAGGGCCACGAGCTCCTTTTCCCCAAAAGCCCCCTCCAAAAGCACCTCATCCCCTAGGAGGAGCACGGGGACCCGGAAGGTATAGAGGCGGAAAAGCTCCGGGTCTTGGTCCACATCCCGGCGGACGTAGGGCACTCCCAAGGTCCAGAGGGCCCTTTCCGCCTTCTCGCAAAGCCCGCACCCCTGGCGGGTGACGAAGACAAGCTCCATGCCCTCAAGCATACGCTAGAAGACGGCCCGGACCACCAAGAGGCCCATGGCCAGGTGGACGAGGACCTTGGCCACCACGCCCCCCATGAGGCCCACCAGGGTGCCCCAGGCGGCCCTCAGGGCCTCCTCCGGCTTTCGGCCCGCCAGGTACTCCAAGAAAAAGGCCAGGAGGAAGGGGAGCACCAAGACCCCCACCACCCCCAGGAAAAGGCCCAGGACGCCCCCCAGAAAGGCCCCCCATAACCCCGCCCGGCCCGCCCCGTAGCGCCTGGCCCCCCAGAGGGCCGCCAGGTTGTCCAGGGTCATGGCCAAAAGGGCCAGGGCACCGAGGCCAAGCCAAAGCCCCAGGGAAAGCTCCCGGAAACCCAAGAGGAGCTCGTGCACGAAGGCGGCGAAAAGGATCACCAAGGTGGCGGGCACGAAGGGCACGAAGGTGAGGAGAACCCCCGCCACCCAAAGGACCACGAAGAGCCAGTCCGCAAAGGCCTCCACGGCCCAAGCCTAGGGCAAGGGGAGATGAGAAGGGCAAGGGACATCCGCCACCCCTAAAGGCCGTAAGCTCAGGGGTAGGAGGCGGTATGGACTTTGGCCTACCCAAGGAACGGACGCGCCTAAAAATCCCCCCTTCGCTTGGGGAGGAGGTGCGGGAAGGCCGGGTGGCCCTCACCCCTCAAGGGGTGCGGGAGCTCGTGGCCCGGGGCCACCGGGTCTACGTGGAGCGGGGGGCCGGGGAACGGGCGGGCTTCCCGGACGAGGCCTACGAGGAGGCAGGGGCCACCTTGGTGAGCCGGGAGGAGGCCTTCGGCCGGGGCGAGGTGGTGCTCAAGGTGGGGCGGCCCACCCTCGAGGAGATCGCCCTCCTGCGCCCCGGGGCCACCCTCATGGGCTTCCTGCACCTGGCGGTGGCGGAAACGGGTCTCCTGGAGGCCATGGCGGAAAAGGGCCTTAGCGCCATCGGCTACGAGCTCATCGGGGAAGGCGTCAAGCGCCCCATCCTCAAGGCCATGAGCGAGATCGCCGGGCGCATGGCCCCGCAGATTGCGGGGAGGCTCCTCGAGGCCCCCCTGGGCCCGGGCATGCTCCTCTCCGGCCTCCCCGGCATCCCCCCGGCGGACGTGGTCATCCTGGGGGCGGGCACCCTGGGCCGGGCGGCGGCCCGGGCCTTTCTGGGGGCCGGGGCTTCCGTCTACCTCCTGGACAAGGAGCTTTCCGCCCTGGAGGAGGCGAGCCGGGAGGCCCCCGGGGCCATCACCGCCCTGGTCACCCAAAGCCGCCTGGAGCGGTACGTGGCCTTCGCCGACGTCCTGGTGGGGGCGGTGGCGGTGCCGGGGGAAAGGGCCCCCGTGCTCCTCAGCCGGGAGCTCCTTTCCCGCATGCGCCGGGGCTCGGTGCTCTTGGACTTCGCCATTGACCAAGGGGGCGTGGCGGAAACGAGCCGACTTGGCATCTACCAGGAGCTCGGCGTCACCCACTTCTGCCTGCCCAACGTCCCCGCCCTGGTACCCCGCACGGCGAGCCACGCCCTCACCGCCACGCTCCTTCCCTTCCTGCTCCAGGTGGAGGAGGACCCCCTTAAGGTCCCCGCCCTGCGCCAAGGGGCCTACCTCCTCCTGGGCCAGAAAGGAGGCCACCTAGAATGAGCTACCGCAAGAAGCTCACCTCCCCCGAGGACGCCGTGACCCTCATCCGCTCGGGGATGCGGGTCTTCGTTTCCGGCAACGCCGCCACCCCCACGCCCCTCCTCAAGGCCCTCGCCGCCCGCAAGGACGAGCTTGAAGGGGTGGAGCTCGTCCACCTCCTCCAGATGGGGGAAGACCCCTTCGCAAGCCCCGAGATGGAGGGGCACTTCCGCCGCCGCTCCCTCTTCGTGGGCCCGGCGGACCGGGAAGCGGTGAACCAGGGCCGGGCGGACTACGTGCCCATCATGCTCCACCAAGTGCCCTGGCTCTTCAAAAGGCGCATCCTGCCCCTGGACGCCGCCATCATCCAGGTATCCCCGCCGGACGAGCACGGCTTCTGCTCCTTGGGGGTGGAGGTGATCGCCACCAAGGCGGCGGTGGAGGCGGCCCCCATCGTGATCGCCATGGTGAACCCCAGGATGCCGAGAACCCTGGGGGACACCTTCGTCCACGTGTCCCGCCTCACCGCCATCGTGGAGGTGGACTGGCCCCTGCCCGAGCTAAAGCGGGAAGGCTTCGGCGAGGTGGAGCGGAAAATCGGGGAGCACGTGGCGAGCCTCATTGAGGACGGGGCCACCCTGCAGATGGGCATCGGGGCCATCCCCGACGCCGTCTTGGCCAGCCTCTCGGGGCGGCGGGACTTGGGCGTGCACACGGAGATGATCTCCGACGGGGTCCTCGAGGCCTGGGAAAAGGGCCTCATCACCGGGGCCAAGAAGACCCTCCACCCGGGCAAGATCATCGGCACCTTCGTCCTGGGCTCGGAAAGGCTTTACCGCTTCGTCCACGACAACCCCCTCTTTGAGCTCCACCCCGCCGACTACGTGAACGACCCCTTCGTGGTGGCGCAAAACCGCAAGATGGTGGCCATCAACTCCGCCATTGAGGTGGACCTCACGGGCCAGGTGGTGGCGGACTCCATCGGCACCCGCATCTACTCGGGCTTCGGCGGCCAGTTGGACTTCATCCGGGGAGCGGCCCGGAGCGAGGGGGGCAAGCCCATCATCGCCCTCCCCTCCACCGCCAAGGGGCATAGCCGCATCGTCCCCTACCTCCGGCCAGGGGCGGGGGTGGTGACCACCCGGGCCGACGTGCACTACGTGGTGACGGAGTGGGGTATCGCCGAGCTTTTCGGCCGCTCCTTGCGGGAAAGGGCCAAGGCCCTCATAGAGGTCGCCCACCCCGACTTCCGGGAAGAGCTCACCCGGGCCGCCTGGGAAAGGAAGCTCCTTCCCCGGAGCTACCCCGGCGCCGACCTGAAGGGCAAAAGCGGGCCCAACTCTTGACAACCCCGCCCCCACCCCCCTAAATAGGGGGCGATGCCGAAGAAGCGCACGCAAGGGACCAGCGCACCGGCCAAGGGCGGGGCCACCACCTTGGTGGTGGTGGAGTCCCCCGCCAAGGCCAAGAGCATCCAGAAGATGCTGGGCCCCGCCTACGAGGTGCGGGCAAGCCGCGGCCACGTGGCCGACCTCCCCGAGCGGGATTTGGGCGTGGACGTGGAGCGGGACTTCGCCCCCACCTACGAGGTGAAGAAGGACAAGAAGCCCGTGGTGGAGGAGCTCAAGCGGGCGGCCCAGGGCAAGCGCCTCCTCATCGCCACCGACCCCGACCGGGAAGGGGAGGCCATCGGCTGGCACGTGGCGAGGCTTTTGGGCCGCAACCCCCAAGAGCCCATCCGGGTGGAGTTCCACGAGATCACCCCCAAGGTGGTGCGCCAAGCGGTGGAACACCCCCGCCCCATTGACCAGAACCTGGTGGACGCCCAGCAGGCCCGCCGGGTCTTGGACCGCCTCTTGGGCTACAACCTCTCCCCCCTCCTCTCCCTGGAGTTCCGCAAGCGGGCCCTCTCCGCCGGCCGGGTGCAGAGCGTGGCCCTGAGGCTTGTGGTGGAGCGGGAGGAGGAGATTGAGGCCTTCCAACGGGAGGCGTACTGGCTCCTCAAAGGCCTCTTCCAGGCGGCGGGAAAGACCTTCCCCGCCCTCCTCCACGAGGTGGACGGCAAGCGCCTTTGGGCGGGGCAAGGGGAGAAGGAGGGGAAGCTCCACCTCAAGACGGAGGCGGAGGCCAAGGCCCTGGCGGAGGAGGCCCGGAAGCGCCCCTACCGGGTGGTCCGGGTGGAGGTGAAGGAAAGGCGCAAGTCCCCCCCGCCCCCCTTCACCACCTCCACCCTCCAGCAAGCGGCAAGCAGCCGCTTGGGCTACACGGCAAGCCGCACCATGCGCATTGCCCAGCGCCTCTACGAGGGGGTGGACCTCCCCGAGGGCACCGTGGGCCTCATCACCTACATGCGCACGGACTCGGTGCGCATCTCCCCCGAGGCCCTGGCCCTGGCCCGGGAGGTCATCGCCGAGCGCTTCGGGCCAAGCTTCCTCCCCGAGGCCCCCCGGGTCTACAAAAACCGCAAGGAAGGCGTGCAGGATGCCCACGAGGCCATCCGTCCCACCGACCCAAGGCGCACCCCGGAAAGCGTGCGCAAGTACCTTTCTGAGGAGGAGTACCGCCTCTACGACCTCATCTGGCGGCGGTTTTTGGCGAGCCAGATGAAGGACGCCCTCTACGAGCAGACGGCGGTGGTCCTCGAGGGCCAAGGAACCCCCCGCCTCCTCTTCCGTGCCTCGGGCTCGGTGCTCAAGTTTGAGGGCTACCTGAAGGCCTGGGGCAAGGAGGAAGAGGACGAGGAACCCCCGGTGCCCCCGGTGCCGGAAGGCTCCGAGGCCCAGCTTCTGGAAATCACCCCCGAAGAGCGCTTCACCGAGCCCCCGCCCCGCTACACGGACGCCAGCCTGGTGAAGACCATGGAGGAGCTGGGCATCGGCCGCCCCTCCACTTACGCCCCCACCCTGGAAACCTTGGAAAAACGTGGGTACGTGGAGCGCAGGGGGCGCACCCTCCTCCCCACCCCCTTGGGCCGGGAGGTGACCCATTACCTGAAGGAGCGCTTCCCCCAGGTGGTGGCCTACGAGTTCACCGCCCGCATGGAAGACCGCCTGGACCAGGTGGAGGAGGGCAAGGCCCCTTGGCCCCAGGTGGTCTGGGAGTTCTACGAGCCCTTCTTGGGGGAACTGGCCCAGGTGCCCAAGAAGACCTGCCCCCGGTGCGGCCGCCCCTTGGAGCTCAAGGTGAGCCGCTACGGGCAGTTCCTGGGCTGCACCGGCTACCCGGAGTGCACCTACACCGAGCCCCTGGAAAAGCGGGAGGCGGAGCCCATAGGGGAAGCCTGCCCCAAGTGCGGCAAGCCCCTTCTGCGCAAGGAAGGCCGCTACGGGAGCTTCATCGCCTGCTCGGGCTACCCGGCGTGCGACTACACCCGGGACGATGGCCGGCCCACGGGGCACACCTGCCCCAAGTGCGGCGGCCGGGTACTGGAAAAAAGGAGCAAGCGGGGCAAGCCCTACTACAAGTGCGAGGAAAACGCCTGCGATTTCCTCTCCTTCTATCCCCTCCTGGACCAAACCTGCCCAAGCTGCGGCTGGCCTTTGGTCAAAAAGGGGGAGGGCGCCTGCATCAACCCGGGCTGCCCGGCGCACGACCCCAAGCTCCTTCCCGCCCCCAAAACCCCAGGCCCCGCCAAGGGCAAGCGAAAGGCCCCAAGCGCCCCCAAACTCCCCCAGGACTTTGAGGCCTTAAAGGCTTTTCTCCCAAGCCTGAAGGAGGAAGAACGCCAGGCGGTGGAGGCCTTAGCCCAGGGGAAGAAGCTTTCCCCAGAGGAAGCCGCCTTGGCCAAGCGGGCCCTCTTTAAGCTCCGGATGCAAAAGGGCCGGGCCAAGAAGGAGGTGGCCCCCGCCTGATGGAAAGCTACAAGCTCCACCTCCTGCGCCTGGCCCGGGCGGAAAGGGTGGAGGTGCCGGGCACCCCCCTCAAGGCCTACCCCCTCCTCGAGGCGGAAGAGCGCCAAGGGGTCGCTTTTTACCTTCTCTTGGAAGGGGAGCTCGTCATAGACCTCCCCGAGGGGCGCTACCTGCACCTCAGAAAAGGGGAAGCCGCCCGGGTCACGGAGCCCCACCGCCTCCTGCCGGTGGAACGGGCGGTGCTTTTGGAGTGGGGCTAGGCCCCACGAGATAGACCGCCCCCCAGGGGCGGTAGACGCTTACAAAGCGGTCCTCCCGCACCCGGCCGTCGGCGTAGCGCACCTTGCGCCGTACCTCCACCCGGGCCCCTTCGGCGGCGAAATCCACTTGCTTGCGCACGCCCGGGGGCAAGGACGGGTCCAGGACCTCCTTGGGGGGAAGGGGCGGCTTGCGCTCGCTGAGGAAGGGGCCCTCCCAGGAAACCTCCCGGTCCTTGGTCCCGAAAAGGTGGAAGCGGAGCTTGGTGCCCACCACGGAGCGCTGGACCAGGATGTGCCCCGGGGTGTCGTTTAGGGCCTTTAGGTCCTTGTAGGGCTGGATGACCGCCGCATCCAGGCCGGGGGGCTTGTAGTAGGCCACCTGGTAGCTGTGGGCGTGGCGCTCCAGGATGGGCAGGCCGGCGAAGAAGAAGGCGCGGAAAAGGGTGGTGGACACCTGGCACACCCCGCCCCCCACCCCCTCCTCCGTGCGGTCCCCCACGATGACGAAGGCCTCCTTGTAGCCTTCCTCCTCCGTGATGGGCCCCAGGGCCTGGTTGAAGGAGAAGGTCCCTCTGGGGATGAGGAGGCCGTCCAGCCTGCTGGAGGCGAGAAGGAGGTTATGGGCCCGCTCCCGGCTGGACCCCCTGAAGTCCGTCTCTCCCGTGGCCAGGTGCTCCCGCACCCCCAGGGCGTAAAGGTCCTTTAGGCTTGGGCTTGGCGGGGTGTAGCGTACGGGAAGCCGGAAGCTCTTCTTCCCTTGGCCCAGGGCTTCCCGGTAGGCCTGTAGGGCCAAAGCTTCGTCAAAGGCGAGCCCCTTCTTCTCCACCCCCCGCCACCGGCCTTCCTGGTAGACAAAGCGGGGCGGGCGGGGTGGGCGGGCGAGGCGCTTGAGGAGGGCTTTTAGCTCCGCCTCCGAGGCCACGGGGTAACGCTCTACCCCCGTGTAGGCCACAAGCCTCCCCTCCTCTATAACGTCCTCCTGAAGCACCAAAAGAGCCTCCAGAGGCGAACCCTGCCCCCAGGCCCCGCCAAGCCCGAGAAGGAGAAGAAGCCATAGCCCCTGGCGCATGCCCCAAGGGTAGCACGCCCCCGGTGAAAGCCCTGTGAAGGATGCCCCTTGCGCCCCTCGCAACCCCATGGTAATCTCCGGCCTAGGTCCCAGCTTTCACACCGTTTTCACACGCCACGCCCATACTGGGACCTGTAAGGGAGGTGCAGAGATGAAGGCAAAAGGCTTCACGCTGATAGAGCTCGCTATCGTAATCGTCATCATCGGGATCCTGGTGGCCATCGCCGTGCCGCGGTTTGTGGACCTCACCGACCAAGCCAACGAAGCCAATGTCAACGCTACCGCAGCTGCAGTGCGCTCCGCTTACGCTATCGCCACTGTTCAGGCCAAAGGCGTCCCCACCTGTGCTCAGATCTTCGCTAACTTGGAAGGTGGCTCAGCCAGCGGAAATACCTGGACTTCCAGCGATGGGGGAACGAGTGTAAGCTGCAATGCCACTAACGACACGCTGACCATCACCCGAGGCACCAAGACCGTCACTCTCAGCTACGCAATCAACTGATCCTCGTGGCTATGGGCACCCCCTCGAGGCCTACCCTCCTCGAGGGGGTTCTTTTACTGAGCCTGTTCGCAGGCCTCACCGCCATCAACCCTTGGGGCCAGGGGCACGAGGCCATCTGGAACGCTCCACGAGAGGCTGGAATGGCCGCCTTCGTCCTCTTGACGCTCCTCGGGGTGCTCGTCCGGAAAAGCCGCCTGCCCCACCTTGGAAGCGAGGGCTTGGCCCTCCTCGCCTCTTTGGGCTTTCTCCTTTCAGGCATCGCCGCCACGCTCCTTTCGCCCCAACCCATCTGGAGCTTTACCGGGTATTCCAGCGTGGGGGATGGGCTGCGGTTTTGGGCGCTAGGGGTGGCCTTCGCCTGGGCGACCTACCTGGCCCTAAAAACGGGCCTCGTTTCCCCCAAGCGCCTCGCAGCCACGCTTTTCCTCGGCTTGGGTCTGCATACCCTGGCCATATTCCCCCAGGTCTGGAACTGGAAGCTGGACTATACGCACACCCAAGGCCAAACGTACGTAAGGTGCTTTGACGAAGCCAAAACCCAGTGCCAAGAAAACCCCAAGGCCACCGCCTCCGGCGTGCACCAAGGGCAGATGCCCATCGGCCTCACCTCCCACCGGGGGCACGCCGCTGGGGTTCTCGCTTTGCTTGGGCTTTTCGTGGCCGGGCATTACCTGGGTAAGCCAAGCCGGCGGCTCCTCTTCCTCTTCGCCCTGGGAAGCCTCGCCCTCTGGTTCACGCAAACCCGTGGCGGATGGCTCGCCCTTTGGGTACCCCTCCTCTCCCTGGGGCTGTTTTGGGCACGTCCCATGCGAACCCCTGGGGTCTGGAGGCTCCTCGCCGCCGGAGCCCTTACCTTCGGCGTTTACTGGGGAGCAACCCACCTCCATCTCGTGGAATTCCGAAGGTTTTTTGCCGAGCTGGGCGCAGATTTCGCCGAGGCCAACGCCTTCAGTTCTGGTCGGCTGGAGCTTTGGCAAAAGGCTCTGGAAGCCTTACCCCTACGGCCCCTTTTGGGTTGGGGTTTTGATGGGTTCGCCCGAGCTTACCCCTACGCCGTAGACTGGAACGGGAAGGAGCAAGACCAGATGCCCATCGCCCTCACGCCCCCCGTGCGGGTTATCCAAGGCGAGGACCGCCTTATTTACCTGGAAGACGCCAAAGGCCTTCGTCTCCTCGCCCCGTCCCCCTACGCCAAGGCCCACAACCTGGTGCTGGACCTCATCTTGTCGGTGGGCATTCTAGGGGGCCTCGCCTATCTTCTATGGCTCGGCCTCACCCTCGGCCAGGCCTCTTGGGACAGGCTCCCATGGGTCCTCGTCCTGGTCGGGTATATCCTTTATGGGCTTACCTGGTACGATAGCGTCCACGTCACCCCCATCGCCCTTCTTGCCTTGGGCGCATTCTGGGTACGGGACGAAACATGGCAAAAGGCTTGACCCTAGTAGAGCTCGCCCTTGTCCTCCTAGTAGTAGGCATCCTCGCCGCTGTGGCTGTGCCTCGCTACCTGGACCTCCAGGCCGAAGCTCGCAAAGCCCAGCAACAAGAGGTTCTAAGGAACCTCCGCTCCGCCTACGCCATCTTCATCGCCCAAAACAGAACCGTACCCACATGGAACCAACTCAAAGCCCTTTTGGGAAACCCCCAGGATCTTAGGCTTTCCTCTTCCTGCCCCTCTGGAACCACCGTGGCCTACTGGGACCATAACCACAACGCCGCCTGCAACGCCGGGGAACGTCTGGCTTACCTGTATGCGGACGAGGCCTGCTCGGTCTTTCTCATCGCGGTGAGCTCCACCACGGTTACCGTGCCCATTCGCTGCTTTCGCGGGCACCCGGATACGCTAGAGTGAGGAACAGGACATGCGGGCCAAAGGCCGTGGCTTTACCCTGACAGAGCTTGCCCTGGTGCTGGTCATTTTGGGGCTTCTCGCCGCCATCGCCGTTCCCAAGTTTGTAGACCTATCCCAGGAGGCGGAAAAGGCTGCGGCGCGCCAGACCCTCATGGCCCTGAACTCCACCGTGCGCATCCTCACCGTCAAGCTTGGGCGCCCTCCGGGGCTAGATGAGGTCTGGGAAGCGCTGGACTCGCCTTATAAGAAGGATACCTGGGAAGAGCCTTTCCTAAAGCGAAACCCTTATGGCCCCTACAACTACCAAATCATCCTCCGCTACCGGCCAGGGCGGGAGTACTGCATGGACGGGTACAACCCCTTTGGCCAGCTGGCCCAAGCGGGGAACCCCGCCACCCAACCGGAGGCCCGCATCGTGGTATTCCGCCCTTATACCTCCGGGATAAGCGCCTATTGCCAGGGGGAGTTCTGATGGGGGAAAGGGGCTATCTCCTCCTACTGGTGGCGTTGATCCTGGTGTTTTTGGGCGTCCTCGTCCTCCCCTACTCCCTTCTTGCCCGCCTCAATGCGGAAAGGACCCTGAGGTCCCAGGCAGGTCTACAGGCCCTCTACCTGGCGGAAGCGGGAGCGTGGGAGGCCATCGCCTTCATCCAAGCAAACCCCAACAACCCCACCTACGCCGCCCAGCCCGTACTGGTATGCCAAACCTCCTCACCCTGTACCTCCAGCGCCGGAGATTACGTGGGAAGGTACTGCTACAGTACGGGAAGCCTAGGGGGAATAAACTGCGCCATTTCCCAAACCAATACTGGGGGCAAAAGGCGTTTTACCATCAACGCCGTGGGCGAGAGCGATGGGGTGGTAGCCCAGGTAAGGGCTGTCTACAACGCCACGGATGACGTGGTGGAAGAATGGGAGGTAGTCCCATGAGCCCCAAGGGTTTTAGCCTTGTTGAAGCTGCTTTAGCCCTACTTCTCCTGTCGCTTCTCCTATTGGTGGTAGACGCCCTATCCTCCACGATCCGTAGTGGTAGCGCCACGCAAGCTTCCCAGGAAGGACTATTCGTAGCAGAAACCGTCCTGGAAAACAATGACCCTTTTCCCAACTGCCCCACTACCCAAAGCCTCACGTTGGGAGGAAAAACCTATCAGGTTTGCCAGAGTTCTAGAAGCGAAACGCTTTCTGGCATTTCCCGAATCATCAGCACAATAAGGGTATACGAAGGAAGCCAACTTTTAGCCGAGGTAACCCAGGTGGCGGTGGCCTCCTCGGGCCCTACCCCAATAGCGGGAAGCTGCGCCCCAGGTGGAAACCGCAGGCAGGTTGTCTTCACCTTACCTTCCACAGGCAACACTTATATTGCCTTTTCCCTAAGCTGGTCCCCACAGACCCCTTCAAACCAACAGCTGCGAGAAATTCGGCAAGTGGCCCCGCTATTCCTAATCCACTACAGCGGGACCTACGCCTCAGGAAGCGGGTTCGCTAGCTTTGCTTCGCCCCTTTCCTTACTCACCTCTACCCAAATCCGCTTGCGGTTTTCCAGGAACTTCTCACGGAACACTACCTACACCTTCAACCTCCGCCTGCGCGATGCGCTGGGCAGGGAGTATTCGGTAAACTCTTGCGAGGTGAGGTGGTGAAGCAACAGGGTCTAACCCTTGCGGAGCTGGCCGTCGCCATGCTCCTGGCTGGCCTTCTAGCCCTAGCCCTTTCCACCCTTCTCCTCTCCGGTATGCGAAGCCAAGAGGAGGGAAGCCTCCTACAGGCCCAAGCCCTCATGGCGGACCTCAGGGGCTACCTGGGCAAGGATCTGCGCAGCGCCACCAGCGTCGGCCTTACCAACGCTAGCTCTACAGGCTTTGTGGTCCAGGTGAGCGCTTCCCCAAACCCCCTCTGTGTGCAGTACCGCCTGCAAGCGGGCCGCCTCCAAAGAGCCTTGTGGTCGGCAAATAGCTGCGGCAACGGCACGAATACGGGCTTCCAGGACCTCCTCGCCCCTGCCCTTCTTCCCAATGCCGCCTTCTGCTACGAAGACGAGAGGGTTTACCTGATGGACGCCCCGTGCGACCTCAATGTCCTAGACGGCAAAAACCTTACCCTCCGGGTAGGAGGACGTGACTACCGTTTCCCACCTGTGGTGGTGGCCTTGCGCACTGGATAAACTGGGAGCGAACCGAGTATGCCTCTCTTCCTTGTTCTGCGCCAACGCATCCTGCGCCTCGAGAGGGAACACGTGGAAAGCTTCCCGGCGGAAGGCCTTTTGGACGAGGAGGGAAGGCCCCGGTACGAGCGCCTCCTCCACCGCCTGCGCGAGCTTGGGGCCAAGGGGAGCTACATCGGCTTGGGGCCGGAGTTCGCCCTTCTCCGCTGGCAGAGCTTCCCGGCCCTCGAGGGCTTCCCCCTGGAGGAAGCCGTCCTCGCCGAGGCGGAGCGGAGCCCCCTCTTCGCCGGGGAGGAGCTTTTCGCCGACTACCTCCTCACCACCCCCGAGGACGAGCGCAGGGTGCGGGTCCTCTACGCCGCCATGCCCAAGAAGGGAGCCGCCCTCTTGGGCCGCTTGAGGCCAAGCCGCATAGAACCCTTGCCCCTCCTCCTCTGGCGCCACGCCCTCCAACGGAGCGAGGCGCACACCCTTTTGGTCCTGGAAAACCTGGCCCACACCGTGGCCCTTTTTGAAGGGGGGGTGCTCAAGGGCTTCCGCTACCTCACCCTCGAGGCCGATGCCGGCACGGAAGCCCTCGCCGAGGAAGTGGCCCGCTCCCTCGCCCTCTTTGGCCACGCAGGGCGCCCGGAGGAGGCCTGGCTCCTGGGCCTCCCCACCCCACCCCCCCTGCCCCCGGGGCTTTTGGCGGAGCGCATCCACCAGGACGCGCCCCAGGGCCTGGAGGCCCTGGCCCTGGCCCAGGCGCTTTCCCTAGACCTCAAGCCAAGGCGCCGCCCCTTGGGGGAAGGCTTGCCGCGGGAGGCCCAGCTCGCCATCTTTTTGGCCTCCCTCTTCTTCGTCCTGGGGCTCCTTGGGCAAAGCCTCCTCACCCAGATGGCCGCCCGGGAAAGGGGCCGCCTAGAGGCCCTAAAGCGGGAAGCGGCCCTCTTGCGGGAGCAAGCCTTCCAGCCGGCAAGGCCTGAGGGGCTTGGCCTGGAGGAGATCCTCAAGGTGGCGGCGGAAAAGCCGGAAAGCCTTTGGCTCACCCGCCTCGAGGCCGAGGAGGGCCGCCTCCTCCTAGAGGGCAAGGCCCTGGACCCCTACGCTCCCCTCCTCCTCGCCCAACGGCTTGGGGGGAGGGTGGGCCCCCTGGAGCGCGCAAGCCTAGGGGGAAAGACCGTCTACGCCTGGGAGGTGGAGGTTGCAAAGGCCCAAGCTCGGTGAACTCCTCCTGCGCCTAGGGTACATCACGGCGGAGCAGCTCCAGGCGGCCTTGGAGGAGCAAGCCCGCACGGGGGACCTCCTGG
Organism: Thermus hydrothermalis; assembly: GCF_022760925.1. Taxonomy (NCBI): domain Bacteria; kingdom Thermotogati; phylum Deinococcota; class Deinococci; order Thermales; family Thermaceae; genus Thermus; species Thermus hydrothermalis. The sequence goes on from NZ_JAKTNT010000014.1 coordinate 62,163, forward strand.
GCCAGGTCCTCCTCCGGCGGGGCTACGTGAAGGAGGAAGACCTGGCCCGGGTCCTGGCGGACCAGCAAAGGGCGCCCCTCATCCGCCTGGCGGAAACCTCCCCCGATCCCCAAGCCCTGCGCCTCCTGGATCCCCGCTTCGCCCGGGAGAAGCGGGTCTTCCCCTTTCGGGTGGAGGGGAACCGGCTCCACGTGGCCATGGCCCACCCCTCGGACCTGGCCCTTCTGGACGAGCTCCGCTTCCTCACGGGAAAGGAAATCGTTCCCTACCTGGCCCCAGACCGGGAGATCCTGGAGGCCCTGGACCGCCTCCTGGCGGAGGAGGCCCGGCCCAAGGAGGAGGCCCGGCGCGAGGAGACCGCCCAGGTGGACCTCACCCTCGAGGCCATGCCCGCCGTGCGCTTGGCCCAGGCCCTCCTGGAACGGGCCATCGGCCTCAACGCCAGCGACCTCCACCTGGACCCCGAGGAAACCCACCTGGCGGTGCGGGCCCGCATGGACGGGGTCATCCAGGAGCTAGAACGCCTCCCCAAGGACCTGGAAGCCCCCCTGGCCGCCCGCTATAAGGTCCTGGCGGGCATGGACATCGCCGAAAAGCGCCGCCCCCAGGACGGCCACTTCACCTTCCCCTTTGAGGGAAAGCGGTACGAGGTGCGGGTGGCCTCCGTGGGCACCCTCCACGGGGAGAAGCTCACCCTGCGCATCATCTACCCCACGGGAGTGCGGCTCGGCCTCACGGAGCTCGGCATGCTCCCCGAGGAGCTCGCCCTCTTTCAAAAGCTCCTCCGTAAGCCTCACGGCATCCTCTTCGTCACCGGCCCCACGGGAAGCGGCAAGACCACCACCCTCTACGCCGCCCTGGACCGCCTTTACACCCGGGAGAAAACCTTCGTCACCATTGAAGACCCCGTGGAGTTCCCCCTGGAGGGCGTGGTGCAGATCCCCGTCCAGCCCAAAATCGGCCTCACCTTCGCCGAGGCCCTGCGGAGCGTTTTGCGCCTGGACCCCGACGTGATCCTGGTGGGAGAGGTGCGGGATGGGGATACCCTGGACACCGCCCTCCGGGCGGCCCTCACCGGGCACCTGGTCCTCGCCACCCTGCACGCCAACGACGCCATCGCCGCCATAACCCGGCTCTTAGAAATGGGAGCGGAAAGGCACCTCCTGGCCTCCACCCTCCTCGGCACCGTGGCCCAGCGCCTGGTGCGCCGGGTCTGCCCCCAGTGCGCCCGGCCCCAACCCCTTTCCGAGGAGGCCCGCCTCTTCTTCGGGGAGGAGGCGCCCGAGGAGGAGGTGCGGGGGGAAGGGTGCCCCTTCTGTCGGGGCACGGGGTATAGGGGACGGGTAGGCCTTTACGAGGTCTACGCCCCCGACCGGGAAGCCCTCTACCGCCTGGGCCTAGGCGCCAGCGAAGGGGAACTGCGGGAGCGGGCCAAAGCCCAAGGCCACCGGGACCTGCGGGCGGTGGGGCTCCACCAAGTGCGCGCGGGGATCACCACGGGGAGCGAGCTTCTGCGGGTGCTTGGGACTTGGGAGTAGGCCATGCGCTTCCTGTACGAGGCCACGGACGAAAAGGGAGAACGGATCTACCGGGGGGTCCTCGAGGCGGAAACCCCCCAAGGGGCCAGGCGCCGCCTCCGGGAGATGGGCCTCTATCCCTTGCGTTTGGAGAGGGTAAGGCGCCCGCAGAAAGGGCGGGTACCCCTTCCCGAGCTCGTCCTCTTCATGGAGGAGTTCGCCACCCTGGTGGGGGCCGGGGTGTCCGTGACCCAGGCCCTGCACACCCTCTCCTTGGAAAGCCGGCACCCCCTCCTGAAGGAAGCGGCCCGAGGGGTGCGGGAGCGGGTGGAGGGGGGCGAGGGTCTGGCCCAGGCCATGGACCAGTACCCCCAGGTCTTCCCTCCCCTGGTGCGGGCCCTGGTGGGGGCGGCGGAGGTGGGCGGGGCCTTGGAGGTGGTGCTCAGGCGCATCGCCGAGTACCTGGACAAAAGCCACGACCTGCGGGAAAAGGTGCGCACCGCCCTCCTCTACCCCTCCTTCGTGGTGGCGGTCTTGGTCCTCGTGGTGGCGGTTCTGCTCCTTTTCGTCATCCCCGTCTTCGCCCGGCTTTACGGGGCAGCGGGGGCGGAGTTGCCCTGGCCCACCCGCTTCCTCATCGGCGCCTCCTTCTTCGTGCGGCAAAACGGGTTTTGGCTCCTCCTCTTCCTTGTGGGCCTGGTGTACTTCCTTAGGGCCTACCACCAGACCCCCGGGGGCGCCCGGCTCATAGACGGGCTTCTCCTCCGGCTTCCCCTGGTGGGGCCCATCCTGCACAAAGCGGCCATGGCCCGCTTCGCCCGGACCCTGGCCACGCTTTACGAGGGAGGCGTGCTCATCACCCAGGCCCTCGAGGCCACCCGCAACACCCTGGGCAACGCCGCCCTCGCCGAAGCCCTGGACCGGGTTCTGGAACGGGTGGTCCGGGGGGAGTCCCTTAGCGCTGCCATGGGGCGCGAACCCCTTTTCCTGCCCATCCTGGTACGCCTCGCCCTGGTGGGAGAGGAGGCGGGAAGCCTGGACCAGATGCTTTACCAAGCCGCCTTCCACCTGGAGCGGGAGGTGGACTATGGGGTCAAACGGCTCTCCTCCAGCATTGAGCCCGCCCTCACCGTGGTCTTAGGGGGTATAATGCTCGTGGTCGCCTTAGCGCTTTATCTTCCGCTCTTTGACCTCTCCCGGATCCTGCGCCGATGAAGCTTCCTATCTGGCTTTGGTTCTTCCTGCCCCTAGCGGTTCTCCTTTGGAGCGCCAACGCCCTTTTTTCTACCTACCGGAGCTACCAAAGGACCAAGGCGGAGGTGGTGGCCCTGGAAAGGGAGGTGGAGGCCCTCACCCAGCGCCTGCCCCAGGCTCTGGCCGAAGCCCCCCTACGGGAGGAGGAGCTTCCCCGGCTTTACCAAGGCCTTTTCCGCCTGGCGGAAAGCCAGGGGCTAGAGCTTCACGCCATGGAGCCTGGGGAAGCGGAAAGCGCCGGCAATGTCCGTGCCTGGCGGCTTCACCTTAAGCTCCAGGGTCCCTACCCTGGGGTTTTGGGCTTCCTGGAGGTCCTCCCCTCCCTGGACCAGCCCCTCTGGGTGGAAAGCTACGCCCTCGAGCCCGCCGGGGAACGGGGAGAGCGCCTCGCCCTAGACCTCACCCTCCGGATCCTGGCCCCCTAGGCCCACCGCCCGGTAAAGGGCTTCCTCCTCTTCCGCCGTGAGGTACCTAGCTTCTCCCAAAGGCAAATCCCCAAGGGCCAAAGGCCCCATGGATAGCCGCTTCAGGTAGAGCACCCGGTTGCCCCGGGCGGCGAACATCCGCTTCACCTGGTGGAAGCGCCCTTCCCTTAGGACAAGCTCCACCCACCTGGGGTCCTCCCCGAGGAAAAGCTCGGCGGGAAGAAGCCTCCTTCCATCCAGAAAGAGCCCCTCGGCGAAGGCTTTTTGGTCCTCTGGGGTGGCCGGGTGGAGGAGGTGGACGAGGTAGCGCTTTTCCACCTTGTGCCGGGGGTGGGTGAGGCGGTGAAGGAGTTCCCCGTCCGTGGTGAAGAGGAGGAGCCCCTCGGTGTCCTTGTCCAGCCGGCCCACGGGGGAAAGGTCCCTAAGGGGAAAGCCCCGCAAAAGGGCGTAGACCGAAGGCCCTTCGGTACGGCTCGTCACGTAGCCCCTAGGCTTGTGCAGGAGCACGTGGTGGTGGCGCCGCACCCTAAGGGGCTTCCCGTCCAGGGCCACCTCCGCCTCCTGGGGCACGCGGAAACCAGGGTCCCGCACCACTTCTCCCGCCACGGAAACCCGCCCCGCCCGCACGAGCCCCGCCACCTCCTTGCGGCTCCCAAGGCCCAGGCGGGCGAGGAGCTTGTCCAAGCGCTCTCCCTTCACAACTCCCTGGCCCCTTTCAGCCACCCAAAGGCTTCCCGGGCAAACCCTTCTCGGGTGTGCCCCCTGGGCTCCACGCGCCCGTCCAACCCCTTCGCCGCCTCCTCCCCCCCATCTGGCCGCTTACGCCCACCGCGCAGGATGCCCAGCCGCAATCCCCCCTTCCAGGTTCCGCGCGCCCATGGCCAGGGTGGGGTGGGCTTGGGCGCGCCACCGGGCAAAGGCCTTGCGGTCCAAGGGCGCCATCCTCCTTATCCTAAGGGGCATGAGGCTTTACCAGTTGGACAGCTACGCCACCCGTTTCCGCGCCCAGGTGGTGCGGGCCTGGAGCGACGCAAAGGGGCACTACGCCGTACTCTCGGAAACCCTCTTCTACCCCGAATCCGGGGGGCAGCCTGCGGACACCGGGGTCCTGCGGGGGGCGTTCGGCGAGGTGCGGGTCCTCGGCGCCTACGAGGAGACCAAGGCCTTTGGGGACGTGGTCCACGTCCTCGCCCACCCCGTGCCCCAAGGGGCCTCTGTGGAGGGGGAGATTGACTGGGAAAGGCGCTTCCGCCACATGCAGCGGCACACCGCCCAGCACATCCTCTCCCAGGCCCTCCTACGGGCCGGCAACTACCACACCATCGCCGTGAGCCTGGACTCGGCGGTGTGCACCGTGGACCTCGAGGAGGAACTGGAAGAGGAAAAGCTCCGCCAGGCGGAAGCCCTGGCCAACCTCGCCGTCTACGCCGATTACCCGGTGGAGGCCTTCTTCGTGAGCGAAGCGGAACTGGCCCAGTACCCCCTAAGGCGCCCCCCCAAGGTGCAGGGCCAGGTGCGCCTGGTGCGCATCGGGGACTTTGACCTCGCCGCCTGCGGGGGCACCCACCTAAAGACCAGCGCCCAAGCCGGGCCCATCAAGGTCCTGAAGTGGGAGCGGTACAAGGGGGGAAGCCGGGTCTACTTTATGGCGGGGTGGGAGGCCTTGGAGGACTACCACGCCAAGCACGCCCTCCTCGCCCGGCTCGCCCTCGGCTTCTCCACGAACCCCCTGGAGGTGGAGAAGCCCATCCAGAAACTCCAGGAAGAGCTTTATGCCCTAAAAGGGGAAAACCTAACCCTGAAGGAAGCCCTGGTGGAAGCCCTCCTCCCCAGAGCCCTGGAGGAAGGGGTGCTTTTGGTCCCGGCGCCCGTCCTCGGGGAGCTCGCCAAAAAGCTCCTTTCCTGGAGCGACAAGACCTTCCTCCTCCTCTCCCCCGAGGGCCGCTTCGCCCTCCTGGGCCCCAAGCGGATGGAGGTCCTGGAAAGCCTCAAGGCCCTGGGGGCCAAGGGCGGGGGCAAGGAGGTGGTCCAGGGGGCCCTGCCCAAGGAAAAAGTGGCGGAGGCCCTGGACCCCAAGCGGGTAAGCTAGGGGCATGGGGCTATTTGAGGGGAAAGGCGTCCTGGTCACGGGGGGCGCCCGGGGGATTGGCCGGGCCATCGTCCGGGCCTTCGCCCGGGAAGGGGCCTTGGTGGCGCTATGCGACCTAAGGCCCGAGGGGCAGGAGGTGGCGGAGGAGGTAGGGGGGTTTTTCGTCCGGGCGGACCTGGCGGAGGAGAGGGACCGGGTGCGCTTCGTGGAGGAGGCGGAAAAGGCATTGGGCCGGATTGACGTCCTGGTCAACAACGCCGCCCTCTCCGCCCCCGGATCTGCCCTCACGGTGAAGCTTCCCGAGTGGCGCCGGGTTTTGGAGGTGAACCTCACCGCCCCCATGCACCTTTCCGCCCTGGCGGCCAGGAGGATGCAGCGGGTGGGGGGCGGGGCCATCGTGAACGTGGCCAGCGTCCAAGGGCTTTTCGCCGAGCAGGAAAACGCCGCCTACAACGCCTCCAAAGGGGGCCTCGTGAACCTCACCCGCTCCTTGGCCTTAGACCTCGCCCCCCTCAACATCCGGGTGAACGCCGTGGCCCCCGGGGCCATCGCCACGGAGGCGGTCCTCGAGGCCATCGCCCTCTCCGAGGACCCCGAAAGGACCCGGCGGGACTGGGAGGACCTCCACGCCCTCAGGCGGCTTGGCCGCCCGGAGGAGGTGGCGGAGGCGGTGCTCTTTCTGGCCTCGGAGAAGGCCAGCTTCATCACCGGGGCCATCCTCCCCGTGGACGGGGGGATGACGGCGAGCTTCCTGATGGCGGGCCGCCCCGTCTAGCGGTAAAGCTCCCGGGCGATGACGAGGCGTTGGATCTCCGAGGTGCCCTCGTAGATCTCCGTGACCTTGGCGTCCCGGTAGTAGCGCTCCACCCGGTAGTCCCGGTGGTAGCCGTAGCCCCCCAGGACCTGCACCGCCTCCCGGGTCACCTCCACCGCCACCTGGCTGGCGAAGAGCTTGGCGGCGCTGGCCTCGAGGGTGAACCTCTCCCCTAGGTCCTTCTTCCGCGCCGCCTCCAACACCAGGGCCCGGGCGGCGGCGATCTTCACGTGCATGTCCGCAATCTTAAAGGCGATGGCCTGGTGCTCCCTAAGCTTCTTGCCAAACTGCTCCCGCTCGTCCGCATAGGCCTTGGCGATCTCGTAGGCGCCCCGGGCGATGCCCACCGCCTGGGCCGCCACCCCCACCCGCCCCGAGTCCAACCCCGCCAAGGCGTAGGCCAGGCCCCGCCCCTCCTCCCCCAGCCGGTTCTCCTCGGGAACGAAAACCCCTTCCAGGCGGACCTCGGCGGTGTGGGCGGCGTGGAGGCCCATCTTCTCCTCCGGGGGGCCGAAGGAAAGCCCCTGGGCGTCCTTCTCCACCAAAAAGGCGCTGATGCCCTTCTCCGTGCGGGCCATGACCACGTAGAGGTGGGCCTGGCCGGCGGAGGTGATCCAGCTCTTCACCCCCCAAAGCTCGTACCCCCCCGGCACCCTGCGGGCCTGGGTCCGGAGGCTCGCCGCGTCCGAACCCGCATGGGGCTCCGTGAGGCAAAAGGCCCCGATCCACTCCCCCCGGGCTAGGGGCACCAAATACCTCCGCTTTTGCGCCTCGGTGCCGAAACGGAGGAGCATGTACTGGGGAAGCCCGCTGGTCACGGAAAGGACCACCGCCACGCTGGGGTCGGCGGCGGCAATCTCCTCCAGGGCCAAGGCCCAGGTGACGGAGTCTAGCCCCACGCCGCCCCAGGCCTCCGGGGTGGTCATGCCGAGGAGGCCCAGCTCCGCCAGGGCCTTAAGTTGCGGCCAAGGGTACTTCCCCTCCTTGTCGTACTCCGGGGCCAGGGGGTAAAGCACCTCCTTGGCCACCTTCCGTACCGTGTCCAAGACGAGCCTTTGCTCCTGAGTAAGGGTCATCGCCCCCTATCGTATCACCGCAAGGGGGCAAAAAAACGTCAGGTTTCGCCCCAGCGGGGGGCGCGCTCCGCCTTCAGGCCCAGGTGGTCCAGGATACGCTGGGTGACGAAGCCCAGGAGGTCCTTGATCTCCTTGGGCCGGTGGTAGAAGCCGGGGCTTGCCGGCAGGACCACCGCCCCCGCCTCGGCCGCCTGGACCATGGCCCTCAGGGTGGGCAGGGGTAGGGGGGTTTCCCGGGGCACCAGGATGAGGGGCCTCCTTTCCTTGAGGTGGACGTAGGCTGCCCGGGTGAGGAGGGTATCGGCGAGGCCCCAGGCCACCTTGGCCAGGGTGGTGGCGGAGCAGGGCACCACCACCATCCCCCGGGTGGGAAAAGAGCCCGAGGCGATGGGGGCCCCCAGGTCCCCGTCCTTGTATACCCGGCTTGCCAGAGGGTAAAGGTCCTTGGGGTTTAATCCCATCTCCTCCCACAAGACCCGCTTGGCCCCTTGGGAGAGCACCAGGTGCACCTCGGCGAGGCCCTGGAGGGCTTCTAAGAGGTCCAAGGCGTAGGGCATGCCGCTTGCCCCCGAAATCCCCACCACCACCCGGGGAAGGTCCATGCCTCCCATCCTAAAGGGAAAACCCCAGGCCCAAAGGCCTGGGGGGCACCCCGTGGGGCGGGGGCTTACTTCAGCTCCACCACCGCGCCCACGGCCTCGAGCTTCTTCTTGATCTCCTCCGCCTCGGCCTTGGGGATGCCCTCCTTGACGGGGCCGCCCTTCTCCGCCAGGTCCTTGGCCTCCTTGAGGCCCAAGCCGGTGATGGCGCGAAGCTCCTTGATGACCTCCAGCTTCTTGGCCCCGGCGTCCTTGAGGATCACGTCAAACTCGGTCTTCTCCTCAGCGGGGGCAGCGGCCGCCGCCTGGGCAGGGGCCGCGGCCACGGCCACGGGGGCCGCAGCGGTCACGCCCCAAGCCTCCTTGAGGACGTCAATGAGCTGCTTGAGTTCCAAAACCGTCGCCTGGGAAAGCTCTTCCTTGATGCGTTCTATGTCCAAAGCCATCTTCTACCTCCTACGCCGCCTTCTTCTCCGCGTACGCTTCCAAGATGCCTACCAGTTCCCGGGCCACGCCCCCCAGGACGCCCACAAGCTCGGCCAGGGGCGCCTGCAGGACGCCCACAAGCTCCGCCCGGAGCTCGTCCATGGTGGGAAGCTCCGCCAGAGCCACCACGTCCTTGGCCGAGAGCACCTGGCCCTGCAGAAGGCCGCCCTTCGCCTCGGGGATGCCCTTGGGGTTCTTCTTGGAGAACTCCACCAGGGCCTTGGCCGCCGCCACCGGGTCCTCGTAGAAGACCACGGCGCTCGGGCCCTGAAGCCCGTCCAGTTTGGGCAGGCCAAGCTCCTCCAGGGCGATGCGGATCAGGGTGTTCTTGGCTACAAAAAGCCGCGCCCCCTTCTCCTTCAGGGCCTGGCGCAGGGCGTGGGTTTCCTTGGCGGAAAGCCCCTGGTAGTTCACCAGGAAGAAGGAGCCACGGGCCGCCTCAAGGCTTTCCTTGAGGGCGGCAAGAAGCTCAACGTTGCGCTTGTTTGGCACGCCTTCCTCCCTTTTGGGGCAGGGGAACCCCGACCGGTTTTCGGGCTTTACGAAACGCTCCCCCTCAAGCGCCTCGGCGGGATGTTTAAGGCCTAAAGCCCCCCGCTGTCTTGGGCCTGGGCGCAAGTGCGCCCGGGGTGCCACCCTGGAGTCTAAAAGAAAGGGGGCCTGGCGTCAAGCCAGGCCCCCCTATCCTGCCCTTTAGGAGTGGGGGTTGATGCGGATGCTCGGCCCCATGGTGCTCGTCACGTAGACCGAGCGCAGGAAGGTACCCTTGGCCGCTTCAGGCTTGCTGGCCTCGAGGGCCTTGATGAAGGCGCGGATGTTATCGGCCAGCTTCTCCGGGGGGAAGCTCGCCTTGCCCACGGGGGCATGGATGGCCCCGGTCTTATCGTTGCGGAACTCAATCCGCCCCGCCTTGATCTCCCGGATGATCTCCCCGATGTTGAAGCCCACGGTGCCCGCCTTGGGGTTGGGCAGGAGGCCCCTGGGACCCAGGATGCGGCCCAGCTTGGAGCCCACCGCACCCATCACGTCCGGGGTGGCCACCACGGCGTCAAAGTCCAGCCAACCATCCAGGATCTTCTGGATGATCTCCTCCCCGCCCACGTAGTCAGCCCCGGCCTCCTCCGCCTCCTTGATCTTCTCCCCCTTGGCGATGGCCAAAACCCGCACCTGCTTGCCAAGGCCATGGGGCAAGGAAACGGTGCCCCGCACGTTCTGGTCGGACTTGCGGGGGTCAATGCCCAGCTTGGCGTGGACCTCCACGGTTTCGTCAAACTTGGCCGTGGCCAGCTCTTTCACCAGCTGGGCCGCCTCGTCAATGGTGTAGACCCGGTTCGGGTCCACCTTCTCCAAGAGGGCGCGGTAGCGCTTGCCGTGCTTAGGCATCCTTCACCTCCGGCGCGCCCACCACCTCCACCCCCATGGACCGGGCCGAGCCAGCGATCATGCGGGCGGCGGCCTCCAGGTCGGTGGTGTTCATGTCGGGAAGCTTCTGCTTGGCGATCTCCAGCACCTGCTGCCAGGTGATGCGGCCCACCTTCTCCCGCCCCGGCTTGTGGGCCCCCTTCTCCAGCCCCGCCGCCTTGCGGATCAGGTAGCTGGCGGGCGGGGTCTTGGTGATGAAGGTGAAGGAGCGGTCGGCGTAGATGGTGATCTCCACGGGGACGATGGCGTCCCCCATGTTGGCGGTGGCCGCATTGAAGGCCTTGACGAACTCCATGATGTTGGCCCCGTGCTGGCCCAAAGCCGGGCCCACCGGGGGCGCGGGCGTGGCCTTGCCCGCAGGCAGCTGCAGCTTAACTACGGCAACGACTTTCTTCATTTTTCCCTCCTAGGCTCCCCCCAAGTTGGGGGTGCAGACGCCTTTAGGCCTTGACCACCTGGGAGAAATCCAATTCCACAGGGGTCTCGCGCCCGAAGATGGTGACCATGACCTTGACCTTGCCCTTTTCCGGGTTGATCTCGGTCACGGTGCCGGTAAAGTCCGCAAAGGGGCCGGAGACGACACGGACCTGGTCTCCTTCCCGGAAGGCCACCTGGGCCTTGGGGGCCTCCCGCTTGCCCAGGAGGCCGGAGACCTCGAGGATGTGCCGCACCTCGTCCGGGGAGAGGGGTACCGGGCGGCTACCCGCCCCCACGAAGCCGGTGATGCCCGGGGTGCTCCGCACCACCTCCCAGGCCTCGTTCGGCTCCTCCTCATCCCCCAGGTCCATCTGCACGAAGAGGTAACCGGGGAAGAGCTTCTTCCTGACGACCTCCTTCTTCCCCCCCTCGCGGAGCTCCACCACCTCCTCCGTGGGAATGAGGACCTGGAAAATCTTATCCTGAAGGCCAAAGGCCTGGATGCGCTTTTCCAGGTTGGCCTTGGCCTTCTCCTCCTGCCCCACGTAGGTGTGGACCGCGTACCATTCAATGCTCATCGCAAAAGCCCTATGAGAAAGCGGAAAACCAGATCGTAGAAACCCAGGATCACCATGGCCACCACGGTGAAAAGGAGGACCGCCTGGGTGCCCTCCACGATCTGTTCCCGCGTGGGCCAGGTAACCCGGGCCAGTTCCGCCCGGGCTTCCTGGAAGTAGCGGACAATCCGGGCAAACATCAGACCTTCACTTCCCGGTGCACGGTGTGCTTGTCGCACCAGGGGCAGTACTTCTTCAGCTCCAGCTTGGAGGTGGTGTTGCGCTTGTTCTTCTCGGTGGCGTAGTTGCGGCGCTTGCACTCGGTGCACTCCAAGAGGATCTTGATGCGGACCTCGCTGGCCATGCCTCACCTCGCAAAGAGGGGGGAGGAGGCCTCCCCCCTAGGGCTCACTCCAGGATTTTGGTGACCACGCCGGCACCCACGGTCCGCCCACCCTCA